>JAUZOB010000348.1 GCA_030706665.1 Bacteroidota bacterium | reverse complement strand
TTCGGAAGCTTTGGCTCTCTTGATGGGGGAATCTTTGATGATGAACTCAATCTGAGCTTTTATGAAGAAGAATTAATGCGCTATTTTACCAATATTGTAGGTAAATATTGTCCGCACACGCAGCGTGCCTTAAAGAAACTGGATGCACTGGACATAAAGATGATTGCAGCTACCCACGGCCCGATATGGAGAACCAATCTTTCTTATATCCTTGATCGTTATCACAAGTGGAGCAGTTATCAGACAGAGCCGGGTGTGGTAATTGTCTACGGAACGATGTATGGCAATACGGAGAAGATGGCTGATGTGATTGCTCGTCAGTTATCGGTGCGTGGGGTAAAGAATATTCGGATTTTTGATGCATCCAAGACACATCCCTCCTATATTATCAGTGATCTGTTTAAATATAAGGGGGTCATCTTGGGAAGCTGTGCTTACAACAATGAAATGTTCCCTACGGTAGAAGCATTGACTTCGAAGATCGAGCACATGGGAATCAAAGATCATGTGCTTGGAATCTTTGGCTCTTTTACCTGGAATGGAGGTGGTGTGAAAAATCTGAAGGGATTTGCCGAACGAATTGGCTGGGAACTTGTAGGTGATCCGGTTGAAGAACAGGGATCATTAAAAGAGGCTCGTTATGAGTCTTGCATTGCTTTGGCAAACACAATGGCAGACAGAATTCTAAATGATTAAATGAAATAAAAAAAGCTGCCCGGGGGTAACTGGGCAGCATTTAACCAAAATTTCAATCCTATGGGGAAGGATTGTTAAAGTCCAATGGGGTAAATCGGACTTATTTCTTAATATTTTAATTTAACGTTTTAAGTTAAAGAGTAACACCACTTTTGAATATAGCAATCTCGCGAAATCCGGCCTCTTCATGCTTCAATCGCGTTCCACTACATATAGAGCTAACAAATTCTATAAATGTTTTCACGAATGTAAATATATTTTGATCGTTTAGCAACAATCCGGCGTTAAAATCTATCCAATTTGCTTTTTTTGAAGCCAGATCGTTATTGGTTGATATCTTCAGAGTAGGAATAAAACTTCCAAACGGAGTTCCGCGTCCTGTTGTAAAGAGGACCAGCTGGCATCCGGCGAATCCAAGGGCGGATGTGGCTACCAAATCATTACCCGGAGCAGATAATAGATTTAACCCGGTGTTTTTAATCATTCCCCCATATGCAAGTACATCCATGACAGGGGCTGATCCTCCTTTTTGAGTGCATCCCAACGATTTATCTTCCAGAGTTGTAATCCCTCCAGCTTTATTTCCCGGAGAGGGATTTTCATATACCGGTTGGTTATAGATTCTGAAATAATCTTTGAAATTATTGATCAACGAAACGGTTTTATTGAATACCTGTTCGTTAACCGCCCGTTCCATTAATAATGTTTCTGCACCAAACATCTCGGGGACTTCTGTCAATACGGTTGTTCCTCCTTGTGAGATCAGATAATCGGAGAATACTCCAAGCAGAGGATTCGCTGTTATTCCGGACAATCCGTCACTTCCCCCGCATTTTAATCCGATTTTTAAGGAAGAAAGAGGACATTCTACCCGGTAGTCATAACGCATTGCTTCATAAATCTCTTTGACCAGTCTGAAGCCTTCCTCTATTTCATCTTCTACATCTTGTGCAATCAGAAACTTAATTCGATTCGGATCATATTCCCCAATAGAAGATCGGAGATCTTTTATTTGATTGTTTTCGCATCCCAATCCCAGGAAAAGTACTCCTCCGGCATTAGGATGTTTGGCCATATTCCCCAAAACGGTGCGGGTGTTGATATGATCATCGCCCAATTGAGAACAGCCATAGTTGTGTTTGAAAACAAAGATTCCGTCAATATCTTTAGATGCAAATTCTTCGTTGAAACGTTTTGCAATTAATTCTGCCTGCCCATTAACACATCCTACTGATGGAATAATCCACAATTCATTACGAATTCCAACATTCCCGTCAGCTCTTTGGTAACCCATAAAATGACGGTCTTCTTTGGGAAAAGAATGATATTGTAGCTTCGGCGTATATCTATATTCCAGATTTTCAGAAAGGTTTGTAGCAATATTATGTGTGTGGATATGCTCTCCTGCAGCAATATTGACAGTTGCATGACCAATCGGAGCTCCGTATTTAATTATGTCTTCTCCTTCGGATAAAGAATAGAGCGAAATTTTATGCCCTCTTGGAATATCTTGCAATACCTTCAACTTGATTTCGCCAATAGTAAGGATCTCTCCTGTTGAAATTGGCTCCAAGGCAACAAGAACAGTATCTTTGGGGTGTATACGGATGAATTTATTCATTTTGAATGATTAAGATAGTTGTGCAATCTTTGAAATAACATCCTTTGCCGGATTATTTAGAAGCTCCTTGATGCATTGCTCCAGGGCAGCTGATAATTCAGGAATTTCTTTTAAAAGGTTCTTATTCCACCAAGACCCGTTTTCAAAGATATCTTTCAATAACAGATGAATTGAATGATGTGTGTTGTATTTCTCCCAAGCCTGGTCCATGACCTGAATGTTAATGGCATCGTCCTGTGGCGTGAATGATTTTCCCTGATAAGATCCGCGGTAGTAAAGGATAAGAGCTGCCAACGATAGAGTAAGGCATTGTGGTGCTTTCCCCGTCTTGTGATAATAGTCAACCAGCGAAGGTTCATTGCGGGTTACCCATTTTGAGAGACTGTTCAGTGCGATGCTTGTCCATTGATGTTTTACAAACGGATTGTAAAAGCGTTCAAGGATACGATCGGCAAATACTTTGAGATCTTCTTTGTCTCCTTCGAGTGGAAGTAATATCTCATCGTAAACCATTTTCCGCATAAATCCACCTAAAACAGGATCTTCGATTGATTCCCGAACTGTTCCGATACCTGAAAGGAGCGACAATGCAACCGTACCGGTGTGAGCTCCATTCAGAACTCTTACTTTTCGTTCACGATAGGCTGTCATGTCATCTACAAATCTGACATCCAATCCGGCTGCGGGTGCAGGGAATTCTTTACGAACCCATTCAGGAGCTTCGATCACCCAAAGGTGGAAATATTCTCCGACTGTTATAAGTTGATCTTCATATCCCAGTTTTTCACACAATGCCGGTGCTTCTTCTCTCGGATAGCCTGGGACAATACGGTCGACCAATGAATTGCAAAATGCGCAGGAGGTGTCAATCCATGTTTTGAATGATTCCTCTAATCCCCATTGTTCGATATAACGATTGACCAGCTTATGGAGGTTGTCGGCGTTCCGGTCAATTAATTCGCAGCATATAAGAATAATTCCCTTGTCGGGCGCTCCTTTGAAATGTTGAAATCGCTTATAAAGGAAAGAAGTTACTTTGGCAGGGAATGACTGTTGAGGGGTCATCTCGAAGGTATCATTCTGATCATAGGAAATGCCGGCTTCTGTCGTGTTTGAAATAATGAATCGAAGTTCCGGACTGGAAGCAAGTGAAATGTATTTATTGAATTCG
>JAUZOB010000347.1 GCA_030706665.1 Bacteroidota bacterium | reverse complement strand
TGTTTAAGTTGTTTGATCGGTTGGACAGTCGATGCAACTTCGTCCCTCAAATACAATTGTGCTATTTCATCACCGTCACAGTTTCCGGTATTACGAAGGGTAAACGTTACATCAAAACTGTGATCCCCTTTCTTTTCTATCTGCAGATTGCTGTATTCGAACTTTGAATAACTCAATCCATACCCGAAACAATACAAAGGTGATGCTTTCATCTCTACGTAATCATGGCTCTTCGGGTTCTTTTTATTATAATAAACAGGCAATTGGCCGACCGAGCAAGGAACGGAAACGGTTAATCTTCCGGCAGGATTGTAGTCACCAAACAAAACATCGGCGATTGCATTCCCTCCTTCTTGTCCCGGATACCAAGCTGTTAACAAGGCATCTGCATTTTCAGCAGCCCAGTTCATGTTTAATGGACGTCCCTGGATATAGATAACCACCACTGGAGTTCCGGTAGCCTTAATTGCTTTCAAAAGATCCAGCTGTTTTCCCATTAAATCAAGAGTAGCCCTATCGTACCCTTCTCCACTTTCAATATCGCTGACCCCTTCAGATGAAGCAATAGCAGCTCCGGTTTCGATATACTTGGTTTTGAAATCCCTCGCACTTGATCCTCCGACTACAACAACGGCCACATCTGCTTTTTTTGCAGCAGCAACAGCTTTGTCAAATTCAAGATTGGTTGTATCCCGGATTGCACACCCTTTTACATATTCAATTTGTGATGGATTAAGCTTTGATCTGATTCCATCCAAAACTGTTTTCACATTGCTATCTTCTTGCGGGGCGGTGTAATCACCTAACTGATTATATCGGTTATCCGCATTGGGTCCGATAACTGCTATTTTCCTGATGCCATTTTGAAAATCTTTATTCAATGGCAATATGTTACTGTTGTTCTTTAGCAGGATTACAGATTCCTGCGCTGCTTTACGCGCCAGCTGGATATGTTCTTTCGATCTTACATTTTGTTTTGCACGTACAGGATCTACATAAGGATTTTCAAAGAGACCCATTTCAAACTTCAGGCGTAATACTCTGCATACGGCTGTATCGATAACCGATTCTTTGATACGATTATTTTTTACGGCATTCGTCAAATTAATGAATCCATTTGCTCCCAGATCAACGTCTAATCCTGCCGATGCGGCTAAGATTCCTGCATCCTCCATATTACCTACTACGTTGTGATTACGCAGTAATCCGTCTACGCTTATTAAATCGGAAACTGCGATGCCTCTGAAGTTCCACTCTTTGCGCAATACGTCTGTCAAAAGATATTTATTGGAAGTACACGGAATTCCGTCGATGGAATTATAGGCAGTCATTACTGATAAAGCTCCGGCATCAAGGGTTTCTTTAAATGGAGGAAGAAAATTCTCGCGCAATTCACGAGGCCCGATATACGATGTATTCCCGTTCTGTCCACCTTCGGGAATACCATATGCGATAAAATGTTTTAGTGTAGTAACAACACTGTATTCTTTTGTCAAATCGCCTCCGCTAGCTCCTTTGGCAAAAGCCGCGCCTAACTTTCCGCTTAATACGGGATCTTCACCGTAAGTCTCTTCGACTCTCGACCAACGAGGTTCTCTAGCCAAATCCAAAACAGGGCCGTATCCGATATGTCCGCCCTGTAATCTGATTTCTTTTGAGATTACATAAGCGACTTTTTCAATCAGCTGCGGATCCCAGGTCGAGGACATACCTATGCCCGTAGGGAATACTGTTGCTCCGATCGCCATGTGTCCATGCGGACATTCCTCTGCCAGAAACAAGGGAATTCCCAGTCGGGTATTCTTCATGACATAGTGTTGCAATGCATTGCCGGCTTTAGCGGCTAATTCGGGATTAAGTCCGGTTTCTAATGTTTTTCTTGTCCAAGGGTCGGCACGATAGACGGCCCAGAACATTCCGATATGTTTTTCTTGAATGGCTTCTTCAAACTTTTTTGAATAGGTGACATTTTTCCCTTTCTTTTCATACATCTCCCAGCCCAGAGGGCATAAGAGCTGCCCAATTTTCTCCTCTAATGTCATGCGGCTTAACAAATCTTTTGTCCTTTCTTCAATACTCAGCTTCGGATTTTTATATTTATAAATTTCCTGAGCTTGAGAAGATATTCCGAACAATATGATTCCTGTCAGAGCCAATAATAGTGAATACTTCTTCATTGTAAGATTTGATTGATATTGAGTTATAAAAGTGGTTTGTTTATTTCTACACCGATTTTAGGATTAAAAGTAAAAAATAAAGTTGACGAAGATATAACCAATTGATTTATTTCAAAACATGTTGGAATAAATTGTTTTGGCAATAGCAACGTCAACTTTTACAAAAAGAGTCCGACAGAAGCTTTATCTGTTTGCCTATTCTTCCATTCGCTGTTTAATCGTTAATGCAGCATTAGCAGGGTCACCGGCCGATACAATCGCTGATCTTAATGTTATGGTTCATTCCTTTCTATTTTTCGAGCTATCAACATGGGATGTTGAACTCAGATATTGAAGCCATTCAGGTTGAGACTGTGGTTGTAAACTTAAAGGTATTTAGATTTGCAAAATTTAGGTTTTATGTCTGCTTTTTTGTAAATTCATAAGAGTGAAATGAATTTAATGCAAAAAGGTTAATAAACTATAAGATAATGATATGACTTCAGGTATGCTGTAATTTGATTCATGGACTGTCAAAGTTTAGAGTGGAGATAGATTTTTTCATTTCGCATTTGTTCTTTGACGTATTGAAACAAAATACAGAAATGTGGATCTGTATGATTACTCCGGTAAAAAGGAATATCTCTATATAGCAGACGAGAGCCCTTTCCCGTTTGTGTCACGACAATTCGTTTACAAGATTATATTTTCTGATATTTCAATTTGGTTAGCCTTCCCTTTACCATGAGTGACTTCTCTCTCTGGTAAATGAATATTCAGCCTGAAAATTCAAACTGAATGAAGTGCTGATTAAAAATGCTTCGACAGCCTTTAATGGAAGTGGTCCGGACACTCTCCATTAGAGATGCCGGCATTTAAAATCAGGAATAATTATTAAAAGAACGGTTGATGCATACAAAGAAGGAATAAAGTTCATGCTATTTCAACTACATGGTTTATTTTTGTGAGATTCATAAATATGAAGTAATTCTCAAAATGAAGAAATACATCTTTTTACTAACAGGTATACTTTTTGCAATTCTCGTCTCGTGCAATAACTCAGGAAACGTTAATTCAATTTCGATTATTCCTCAACCCTCACATATAACTGTTAATAGCGGACATTTTACCTTTAACCGGTATACTTCTGTATATGTAAGTGACAATTCGGCACAATTAGCCTCATATGCACAATACCTTAGCAACCTTTTTGCCGTCCCTGCCGGATTTAATCTCAGGATTCGAGAAGGAAGTTACGAAGGCAGAGGAAACTCTATCGTACTTGACATGACCGGTTCTCCGGATGAGTTAGGGAATGAAGGTTACAAGCTGGCAGTAAGCGAACGAAGAATA
>JAUZOB010000346.1 GCA_030706665.1 Bacteroidota bacterium | reverse complement strand
TGAAGTAGGCTTGGATAACGTTTGATCGGATTGATGGAATAAAAAAGAGACTGATAGAAAAGCCGATCGGTTGGAATTTAATCAGCTATTTCAGTCAGTCTCTTGAAGGTTTCCTTTCGGAGAGCGATTATGCCTCTGTCAGGAAGATATATCGTACAACGACAAGGACGAAAAGAATATACATCATCCAGTGTACTTCTTTCATTTTCCCGGTACAAGCTTTCAAAATAACGTATGATACAATACCTGCTGCAATACCATTTGCGA
Source organism: Bacteroidota bacterium (assembly GCA_030706665.1). GTDB lineage: Bacteria > Bacteroidota > Bacteroidia > Bacteroidales > Prolixibacteraceae > JAUZOB01. The sequence continues at coordinate 3,270 of JAUZOB010000346.1, read as the reverse complement.
TGTTATAAGTGAAAGGCATCAGGGCCAGTGTCAAGAATGCAGGGAAGCCTTCGGTGAAGTCTTCAAAATTGATTTCCTTAATACTTGAAACCATTAATACCCCTACAATGATAAGAGCAGGTGCAGTTGCTGCGTTGGGGATCAACGTAGCAAGTGGTGCAATAACCAAAGCCAAAAGGAAAAGAAGTCCGGTAGTAATGGCTGTAAGACCTGTGCGTCCGCCTTCACCAATACCGGCAGCACTTTCAACATAAGTTGTGATTGTACTGGTTCCCATTAATGCTCCGAATGAGACACCGAATGCATCGACTAACATTGCTTTGCCGATCTTGGGTGATCTTCCCTCTTTGTCGAGTAGCCCTGCTTTTTTTGCCGTACCTACCAATGTTCCGAATGTGTCGAAGAGTTCAACGAAGGTAAAGGTGAAGACTACAGTCCAGATTCCCATGTTAAGGGCTCCTTTAACATCGAGCGCACCAACAGCCAGTTTATGTAGATCAGGTAATGCAAAAGGATTGAAGTGAGCCGGAATTACAGTAACCCCCATTGGAATACCAATAAGTGTAGTGGCAATGATTCCGATTAAAAGAGAACCTTTCACCCGGTTCGCCATCATTACGGCAGTAAGCAAAAGTCCGATCAGACAAAGCAACATGCTGGGGTTTTTCAGACTGCCTAATCCGATATTCCATTCAAAGAATTTCAAAGAAGTAATACCATGAGCGGATTTCAATACATCCATAGTTGGAGGAATGATGTGTGTTCCCACCACCATTATTTCGGATAACTTTAATCCGATGACAGTAATGAATAATCCAATACCGACGGAAATCGCAGTCTTAAGTGAGTTGGGAACTGCAACAACAAGAATTTGACGTACTCTGGTAACCGTAAGCAGAATGAAAATAATACCAGAAATGAAAACTGCTCCTAAGGCAATTCTCCAGGGCATTCCTACACCGGCAACAGCCACTGTGGCAAAGAATGCATTAAGTCCCATTCCGGGGGCAAGCGCCATGGGGAAATTGGCAACCAATCCCATGGCAATAGTAACAACACCTGCAGCAACTGCTGTTGCGAAGAAGATTGCGTTCTTTTCCATTCCTGTAGCCGACAAAATATTCGGATTCAGGAAGAGAATGTAGGCCATCGTCATGAATGTCGTAATACCAGCAATGATTTCAGTGCGGATATTCGTTTTGTTGGCCTTTAGTTTGAAAATTTTATCTAACATGGTTGTGTATAGTTTGGATTAAAAGGTCCATTTTGCAGCGATGGTCGGATAAACATGGAATCCGTCTAAACCACCGAAATTGTTACTGAATTCAACTTCGCTACCTAATGATAAATGGGAAGTGAAGTTATACCATAATTGTGGTTCGGAGAGGAATACATAACTGCCATAAGGAGTTTTTTCTTTCCAGAAATCGGCAAATCCATCGAAGGTGAGTTTTTTGTTCAACATATGAAGATACCATGTTTCGGTTAACTGGAACGAAGCATCGTCCAGGTGATTAATATGCTTGTATAAAGCCTGAATGCCGAAGCCACGGGTGAAATCTTTGCTGTTCCAATTGTATTCGAGACCTCCTAACCATGCGGGTTTAATAGTGAATCCGGCATTGACGGGAGTCCCTTTTGCTTGTAAAAAACCGCTGTCAAATTCTCCATGTACACTAAATGGTGAATTACCGATCTTCATACTGCGGGAAATTTCCCAATATGCCTGACTTAATCCTTTTACATCGTTTCTGTTGTAATCCAAATCGATGAAAAAGAATGTGCTACCCCATTGGTCCGGTTTAAACATTTCAATAGTGGTAGTTTCGAAACGGCGAGCCTTTGTGAAATCATAATGGAACTGAATGTTTTGTGCTTCTGCCCCGATAAATACAATTACAAAAAGTAATAACAATAAAACTCTCTTCATATAAACTGTTGTTAAGTTGAACGGGTTGTTAAAAAATTTTAAAGAGTCAAAAATATAAAAAATGCATCTTCCCGGATCGATAAACTTGTGATTTTTATGAGGTGTTGAAAATGAGAGTGTCTTGATGTGTTTGTACAATGTGGAACTATAAGCCGAAGCATTATTCTGTTACTGATATGTTAATAGATGCCATTGCGTCTTCTTTGGTTTTCCATTCCGGATTCCTGATTGTTTTAAGGATGTATAAAACAAATTAGCACAGTAAATCAGATTTCTATTCTGATTTATTGTGCTAAATAGAGGAACCGTTTCCGGTTTGGGATATTTCTCTTTTAAAGGTTCTTTTTTAAATCCTCATATTCCATATCAACAGCATGAAGTGTTAGTCTGACTTCGAAAAGGAAAAAGAGAGAACAACATACAATACAAAAGGAAGTGAAGATCAGCATAATGTTGATGAAAACTCCAATATCATATCCGGATAGACGGGCTATAATAATAAGCAGTATCATAGTGCTGGTCGAAACAATTGATGCAATGATTGAGAGCATTGAATATCTTAATAGTTTGGCTCGTTTGTGCATAATGTCCAATTCTCTGGTTTTGATTTCCTTTAATGAAACAGGAAGATCTTCTTTTAATTCTGCAATGAGAGACCGATAACGATCTATTACTCTCGAAAGTCGATTAACCAACGAAAGGAGGATCAATCCAACTCCCGAAATAAGAGCAATAGGCGCAATGGCTGAGTTTATGATTTCAAGTGAGCTCATACGTTAAGTTTTGGTATTAATGGGTTACTGTGTTTTTGAAAAGATTTTGTAAAAGATAAAACAACAGAGTGCGATTTTGTTCAAAGTGATTGGTTTGAGCAAGCATCTCTTTTGCTGTGTGAATGAATGTACCTGTTGTAATGTCCTCGCTGCAGTTTTGAATAAGCTGCTCAATGCCTTGTGGTGTCATCTCCGGATGAAATTGTAATCCTACAATTCTATCGTTAAATAGAAAGGCCTGATGTGCAATAGCTTTTGATTGGGCAAGGAGCGTGATGTTTTCCGGAAGGGAAAAGGTTTCGCCATGCCAATGAAAGGTTGTGATTTCCTGAGGTTGCCCTAATATTCCGTCGCGGATAATCTCAACAGGCCACCATCCGATTTCTTTTTGTTCAGCTATGTGTATTTTAGCTCCCAGAACATTTGCAATCAATTGTGCACCCAGGCAGATTCCTAAAACAGGTTTCTCTTCCTCGATTACATGAAGGATGAATTGCTTTTCTGCCTTTAACCAGGGGTATTTTTTTTCCTCAGTTACACTCATTGGTCCACCCATAATGATGAGTC
>JAUZOB010000345.1 GCA_030706665.1 Bacteroidota bacterium | reverse complement strand
TTACCTATATTCCGAATGAAAATTTTAATGGCGATGATTTCTTTACTTATACCATTAAAGACGAGTATGGAACGACTTCTACTGCAAAAGTTGATATAAAAGTTATCAGATTAAAATCATTTCCTGTTGATGATTCTTATTCTACACGTGTAAATCAACCGGTTAATGGAAATCTGATATCAAACGATATACTAAGTGGAACTGGAAAGACTATCTGTGAAGTGGCAAAAAATCCTTATCATGGGAAGGTCTCGGTGAACCGGGACGGAACATTTTTATACATTCCAGACACTTATTACATAGGAGATGATGAATTTATTTATTCTCTTCGTGATGCAAATGGAAATATTTCAACGGGGAAAGGACTCATTCAAGTAAACTTATCTGTTCCGGATGGATTCTCTCCCAATGGAGATGGCATCAATGATTACTTCGAGATAAAAGATTTGCAAGGGTATCCTAATGCTAAGATGGATATTTTTGATCGTTGGGGAAATCTGGTTTATTCCAAAGAACATTATGGAGATGAAGTCAAATGGGGGAAAGATGCATGGTGGGATGGAAGAAATAGAGTTTCTGGAATTATTGGAAATAAGACAGCTCCCTCAGGTTCTTATATTTTTGTTATTCACCTGAATTATAATACCAATAAAATAGTCAAAGGGATTGTATTTGTTGGGCGATAGTCGATAAATACGGAGTTTAAGGATACATTATTGAAGATTGTGGTATGAAAAAGACTATTGTAATATTCGTAGGGAATATCTTTTTATTTTTATTCTCCATCGGAGCTTATGGACAGCAAGATCCTATGTATTCTCAATATATGTTTAATTCTCAGGTGATTAATCCTGCTTATGCGGGTTCATGGAATACTTTTGGATTGACTGCCTTAAGCCGGTATCAATGGGTTGGAATGAAAAATGCACCAATTACGAATACTCTTGTGATGCAAACTCCTCTGATAAACAAGAATATCGGATTGGGGCTTTCGATCATGAATGATAAAATTGGTCTACAGAAAAGGCTGGCAATTTATGGCGATTATACTTATAGAGTTAAAGTCTCTCCCAAATCTTTTCTTCGATTGGGGTTTAAGTTCGGATTTATGAATTATACCAACAATTTGGACCAGTATGAGTTACCAGATAATACTCAGTCAGATCCAGTCTTTCAAGGTGTTTTTCAACAAACCTTTGTTCCGAATTTTGGAGTTGGAACATTTTGGTATTCCGAAAGATACTATTTAGGATTTTCTATACCCAAAATGATTCAACGGAGTTATCGAAGCACACTTAGTGATTCTCCTTATATGACAGAAATCCGGCATTATTATTTGATGGGAGGGTATGTTTATGATCTGGGAGATGATTTCAAATTTAAACCTTCTTTTTTATGTAAGGCAGAAGCGAATCTCCCCATGCAATTGGATTTAAATGCCAATTTTCTCTATTTGAATAAATTGTGGTTTGGAGTGATGTATAGAACAGGTGATGCAATTGGTGCAAATCTGCAAATCATTCTTAACAATCGGCTTAGAGTTGGTTATGCTTACGATTACAATACGACTGAACTCAGAAAAGTGAATAGCGGGTCCCATGAGTTAATGGTGTCATACGAATTAGGTGCTATTGCTGAGAAATTTCGTTCACCAAGATATTTTTAATCAGTATTTGAACTGAAATGAAAGTAGTTATTCCAATCCTCTTTTTTCTTTTGTCTATTCAATCTTTTGCTATTGCTAAAGAAAAACGCAGGCTTTTTGAAGAAACTCAGTTATTAATAAATTGTCCTTCCTTCAATACAAATCTAAGCGATATTAGTCCCGCCTTGGTCGGGAATCTGTTATTTTTCTCTTCAAGAAAAGTTGAAATGTCAAGTCACGAGAAGAATACTTTTTATGATATTTTTAGCACTCCTCTGGATTCAAATGGGAATGTCATTGGAAACCGACAGACAGTTGAAAGTCTGCATACCCCTTTCCATGATGGTCCTGTTTGTTTTTGTTCGCACACAAATCAGCTATTTGTAACCAGAACAGATATAGAGAAGTCCAAAATATTACGATTTTTAAGGCAAAGAGATCATTATAATCTCAAATTAGAGATCATTGATAATTTTGGTAAACCAAATGCATCATCTTCATTCTTCAAATATAATAATAAGGGATATTCTATAGGTCATCCAGCAGTTCGGGCAGGAGGGGGTGATACCTTAATCTTTGCCAGTGATATGCGCGGAGGCTATGGTGGGGCTGATTTATATATGAGCATACGTAGAAATGGGGAATGGGGATTGCCTCAGAATCTGGGACCGGAAGTCAATAGCGAGAAAGAAGAAGTGTTTCCGTTTATCTGTGAAGATGGAACATTAATATTTGCATCGTCAAGAAATGGAGGGCTTGGAGGATTGGATCTTTACTATTCTTATTTTAAAGATGGGGTATATGAAAAGCCGGTGAATTTTGGATCTTCGATAAATTCGCAGGATGATGATTTTTCTTTTGTAATGAATGAAACAGCTGAATGGGGTTATTTTTCTTCAAACAGACATGGGATGGGGAGCGATGATATTTATTTCGTGAAGATAAATCGGCCGTCAAAACAAGCTGAAGAGAAAGTGATTGATGCCCTTCCAAAAAATGGCAATCTTGTTGCCAATGCCGATATTCAGATAAATCTAAATGAATCAACTCAAGATACGGTATTGCTGACTCCTAAAATATTGAATAAGAAATTTGCATTGAACAATATCTATTATGACCTTAACAAATGGGACATCTTGCCGGAATCTGAAATTGAGTTGAATAAGTTGGTAAAATTGTTGCAAGATAATACGAGTATTATAGTTGAATTGGGTTCACATACAGATAGTCGGGGAAATAATGATTATAACATGGTATTGTCGCAAAAGAGAGGACAATCCGCGGTCAATTATATTATCAGCAAGGGGGTTGAAGCTTCGAGGATTATAGCCAAAGGATACGGAGAGACTCAGCTGATTAACAAATGTGCAAATGGAATAAAATGTTCCGAAGCAGATCATCGGTTGAACAGACGTACGGAATTCAAAATTATTGGAATTGTCAATAATCTATAAAATCACAGAATGCATTCATTTTTAATCATAAAAGCTCTGAGAAATCGGAGCTTTTATGATTTTCCCAATTAGCATAGGTATTCATGAAACAATTTTAATATAAAGTCGAATAAGAATAGCTAAAGATATTGTCTTCTTAACAACTTTATAATTCATGTTCTATGAAAGATAAAAAGCTTACAACAGCATCGGGTAAACCTTACTTCGAAAATGAAGATAGTATGACCGTTGGTCCACGCGGACCTATTCTTTTGCAAGATTTCTATTTACATGAAAAGCTGTCACATTTTAATCGTGAACGAATTCCGGAAAGGGTAGTGCATGCCAAAGGAACAGGAGCATTTGGTAAGTTTATCGTGACTCATGACATTTCTAAGTATACACGTGCCTGTTTATTTAGTAAAGTCGGAAATGAATGCAGAGTATTTGTCCGATTTTCAAC
>JAUZOB010000344.1 GCA_030706665.1 Bacteroidota bacterium | reverse complement strand
AGAGTTCGAATCTCTTCCGGATCACCAGGTTGATAAAAACCCTTTTAAACATCATTGTTTAAAAGGGTTTTGTTTTATACACTTGACAGGGGCAATAACCCAGCGGTGTAACGTTTTGAAATAAGTCGATTAACTCAGGTTTTATCAAATCATATTGTCTTTGTTTGCTTAAAGCAATATCAATTTAGAAGAACAAAGCAAGAGTTGCTGAAAAGACTCTGTTTTTTGTCGAGGTGCCACTAACGTTATCAATATCATAGAGTCCTAGTTCATATCGTACTCCTAACTGTAATTTACCGAGTTCAATACCCCCTCCGATATTACCTCCGAAATCCATTCTTTTTATCTGATCTGTACCGGAACCGAAATGAATTGTTGTTGTTTGTCCTCCTACTTTATATTTGCTTGAAACACCATAACCCACATATGGTCCGGCTTGGGCAAATAGTGAAATTCCACAAAGCGGAACGTGGAAGGTTAAATCAACCGGGATTTCAATATAGTCGATCATGAATTTCCCTACATCGACTTTATATCCTTTCATTGAGTAGAGCAGCTCGGGGGATAGATAGAATAATTTTCCCAATTTAAAATCGCTTGTTAGTCCAAACTGAAGGTTTGTAAGTGTTTTGACAGACTCTGTTACATCTTGGTCGTTTATAGCACTATTTGAAAAGTTTAACCCTCCTTTAATTCCAATTCGTTGTGCATTCGAAAGCGAAATAAAGCAAAAACACATACATAAAACAAAAAGTGATTTTTTCATGACAGAAAATTTAAGTTATACATACATTCTCAGCTTTAGGCTTTTTTTTACCTGAAAATGAACACCGCCACATTGAAGTATAGCGAATAGGTTATACATATAAAACACAGATAATTTCAATTAGAAGAAATAAGCGAGAGTTACAGAGAAAGTTCTGTTCTTGGTTGATGCACCACTAATGTTGTCGATATTGGAAAGTCCGAGTTCGTATCGAAGTCCTAATTGGAATTTATCATATTCGATCCCTCCTCCGAAATTCCATCCGAAATCCATTCTTTTAATCTGATCTTCTCCTGAGCCAAAATGAATGGTTTCTGTATCTCCTCCTCCTTTAATTTTGCTTGAAACTCCGACCCCCAGATAAGGTCCGGTTTGTACAAATAGTGAGATTTTTTCAATAGGGTAACGATACGTTAAGTTAATCGGGATTTCAATGTAGTCGATTAAGTGTTTGAGGTCTTCAATTTTATATCCTTTTGAAGAGTAGAGTAATTCCGGGGATAAATAGAATGATTCACCCAATCCGAAATCGCTTGTTAGTCCAATCTGAAAGCCGGTGAGTGTACTGGGAGAAACGGTTATTCCATCTGCTTTTACATCACAATGTGAAAAGTTTAAGCCTCCTTTGATCCCGATACGTTGTGCATTTGATACCGAAATGATGGATAAACACAACCATAGAACAATAAGTGATTTTTTCATAACGGATAAATTTGGTTATACATACATTGTTTACATCGTCTACTGGAAATAATAAGCTAAATCACAGTGAGGCATAGCGAACAGGTTTTAACTTATACTGCTACGTATTTTTTTAAAAAAATAACATGTTTTAATCAATCAAAATCATTGTATATCGGTTGATGGCAGAACATGTTTAAAGAATTCAGTTTTATAGGGGAAGTGCGTTCAGCCAATAGGGAAAAAGCTTTTCAATGGGAATGCAAATTCACCCACAACATTCACTGCTTTAAGGACTGTTTAATTAGTGGGATGCTATAGCTGACGAATTAAAAGGTGTAATAAATACGTAAAATATAAAAAATAAAAAACGACTTGTGATTACTGTTGAATAACAGTAAATTTGGAACAAAGAGAAGATTCTTTTGAGAAACAAATGCACTCCTCTTAATGTGATAGAATGGGTGTGTAATATTTCTTGTTGAATGTAAAAATAGAGATGATATCTTATGGTTGACACAAGAGAGATATTTCATGATCTGGAAAGTGGAAATTACACTGGAGTTATTTACAAAAATCTCAGTTTAAAAAAGAAAATTGTAGCCTATTTTGCTTCTTATGGTGATGGAACAATTGCAGACCTTTGTCGTGAACTGAATGCAAGCATCCCTACAATTACAAAACTTCTTTCAGAGCTTATTGATGACGGTTTTGTCCTTGATTTTGGAAAGGTAGAAACAGGAGGTGGAAGACGACCCAATATTTATGGCTTGGATCCGGAATCTGGCTTCTTCCTTGGAGTTGAAGTCAAGACGAATTCCTTAAATATTGCCTTATTCGATTTTAAGAAGAACTTGGTGAAATTAGTAGAAAATCAAGCTTATATTCTTCAAAATTCTCATGAATCTCTGGATGCTCTTTGTGACCAAATATGTGTTTTTGTAAATGAGTTGAGAATTGAAAAAGAAAGGATTCTGGGTTTGGGCGTAAATTTATCCGGAAGAGTCAAATCTGAAACCGGTTACAGTTATAGCTTTTTTCATTTTGAAGAAGAGCCATTGAGTAAAGTTATAGAATCAAAGGTGGGAATAAAAACTTATCTGGAAAACGATACGCGGGCCATGGCTTATGGAGAATATGAATGTGGCGTCGTAACCGGGGAAAAAAATGTGCTTTTTATAAATCTAAACAGAGGAATCGGTTTGGGAATGTTCATTGACGGGAAACTCTATTATGGGAAATCTGGTTTCGCTGGAGAGTTGGGTCATATCCCGTTGTTTGATAATGAAGAATTATGCCATTGTGGTAAAAAGGGATGCCTTGAAACAGAAGCTTCCGGATTAGCTTTGGAAAATGCTTTCGTTGAGAGATTAAAAGAGGGATCTTCCTCTTCTTTATCTAAAAAGTTTGAGCGCAACGAAAAGATTACCCTGGAAGATATAATTAATGCTGCGAATAATGAAGATATACTAGCGATTGAACTTATCGCTCAGATAGGTGAGAAAATGGGACGTGCAATTGCGTTGCTGATTAATTTATTTAATCCGGATTTAGTTATTCTCGGAGGAGCAATATCTGCTGCTGGCGATTATGTGCGATTGCCTCTTAAAAGTGCAATCAATAAGTATTCACTCAGTTTGGTAAATAGTGATACAAATTTGAAGGTGTCTAAATTAGGAGAAAGAGCAGGTGTCTTTGGTGCTTGTTTGCTCGTGAGAAGTAAGTTGCTCGGGTTGATGTAATGAATACTGAATTGATAATTTATGCTCGTCTTTATAAATAGCATCTCTCCATAAACAACATGATAAATGAGAGTCGATGATAGGAACTGCTGTTTATTCAGTTCCTGAGGCTGCATATTTACGTTTGGATGATCGTAAATGGCAAGTATCCTCTGAAATATTTTAGAAATAACTTGAATCTTAATATATGGTTGTTCTTAACACCTGTAATCTTTCAAAAATCTATCGTAATGAGAAAATGTTTACTACTCCTATTCTTTTGTTTTACTCAATTAATTTCAAACGCTCAAATTGATTCGCTTCGCTATAAATTCATTGCCCCGATTGATTCAGTCCTAAACTATGTCGGACGTTTTGATTT
>JAUZOB010000343.1 GCA_030706665.1 Bacteroidota bacterium | reverse complement strand
TAAAAAATTACGAATAACAGGTGAATATAGAATGTGTAAAAGCAAAAAAGAAGGCAACCTTTACAAGTTGCTTTTCCGAAAACCAAACAAGCTTGCGCGAAATTTGTCATTTCATTTATATCGACACCTTATTTAAACTGCCTTTCAACTACCCTTTAACTACCGTTTGTTTACCCAATTAATTGGTAGCGAAATGGTAAAGGAAGGGTAGTTCAACGGTCGTTTAGCAGAGTTGTTGCTGTGATGTGTCAATGTTTGTGATTTGCTGAGATTAGAAAATACATCTATTGCGTGGCGAACTAATTGATGTGCGGTGTGTCGTTTTGATCTAATTCGGGATCTTTCGGAAGTCTTAGCTTTGCTTTCTTCTCGATGTGTGCCTGGTTTATGCTGACATTTAATTCAAAGCCCAGGATCAGAATGTAGGAATTGATATAAAGCCATAACATTAATACGAGGATAGTTCCGATTGAACCATAGAGGGTGTTGTATTTCCCAAAATGATTGATGTAATATGAAAATCCTACTGCAATAAAGATTGACAGAATCGTAGCCAGTGTCCCTCCGGCAGAAATAAACTTCCATTTTGATTTTTTAGCCGGGGCCATGTAGTAAAGAAACGAGAACGCAAAGAAGAATAAGGCTATAATGACAATCCATTTTCCAAGGATCAACAAATAGAATGTGAAATTTACTTTCAGGATTCCTTCTACCACCAGATAATCAATGATCCATTGGCTTACGGTAATTAATGTAATTGCGATGGACAACAGAAAGGAGAGAATAAAAACCAGTATAATGGAGATTAATCGTTGGTTGACCCATCTGCGTTTGTGATAAGTATGGTTTGTAGCATCGAATGCTGCCATCATTGCTGCAATCCCGTTTGTCGAGAAAATCATGGCTGCAACGAAACCAATAGATAAGAGTCCACCGCGGGGACGGGTAATGATATCGGTTATGGTTGTTTCAATTGTGAGGAAAGCATTTTCGGGGAGAACACTTTGGATTAAAAGGAATAGCTCAATTTGAAAATTAGCAATGGGGATGTATGGAATCAGTGTAAAGAGAAAAATAATAGCCGGGAAAAGAGCCATGAAGAAGTTGTAGGCAATAGCCGACGCTCTTGTAGCAATTGACCCGTTTTGAAATCCTTCCCAGAAGAATAAGGATACATCGTAGAGCGTAATCTCTTTAAATCCGGGAAAGGTAATCTTATCGGACCATGAGACGATGGAATCCCATTTTCGGTAAAGTCTGTCTTCCCCGGGGATTTTCATATTGATGAATTCGATTTTTTACTCGTCAACTTTTTCTATTCTGAGCATATGTATTTTATAATCACCTTCTCCTTTTCTCAATAAGAAAGAGACCCGAAAAGTATTTCTTCCGGACTGTAGATTGCCAATTGCATAGGGACGACCTTCCTGCGTTCCCTGATGGATTAAGAAAAATTTATCCGGACTGTACTTCTCGAAGAAATTTCGCACGAGTTGTTCGGCCTGTGCTTTGCTGTATACGTCCTCCCGATCAAGTACTGTAAGCTCGACATTTGAGCTGAAGTGCTTGGCGAGTGTTTTGGCATTACCCGATTTTAAGCTTAATATAATTTCATCGGGAATTTGCGCTTTTGCAGAATACCCAAACGCAATTCCTGCAAATAATGCGATCATTGCGATAATTTGTTTAATTTTAATCCTCATGCCGATATTGGTTTGTAATAAAAAAGACGTACAAAAAACGTGCTAAAAATGAAATTGTGAATAGATGATGTAATCAAAAATATATATTTCTGTAAAATTATAAAAAAAATGAGCACTCTGTTCTGATACCTCTGAATATGTGTAATACATAATCTTTCAAGCGTAGGTTACAAATCCGCTTTGTTTTTATTTTCTGAATGTAATGGACTAGAAGATAGGTTTGTAAGTTTTGTGAGAAGAAAAATCAGAATCTCGGCTTATTTTTTGTATTGTGAAGTCAAAAATAAAAGAGATGAAAGTTATTTTGCTTGTGATTGGAAAAACTGATGATGATTATTTAAACAAAGGAATCTCAATTTACCTGAAAAGGATTGAACATTATTTGCCTTTTGAATTAAAAGTGATTCCCGAACTCAAAAATACAAAGAATATTTCTGAAGCTGTGCAGAAGACAAAAGAGGGAGAGCTTCTTCTCGAATCGATCCAGTCGGGAGATCATCTTCTCCTTTTGGATGAAGGAGGGAAAGAATTTACATCGAAAGGGTATGCTGACTTCCTTCAGAAAAAGATGTTGACTGGGATAAAAAACCTTGTCTTTGTCATTGGAGGCCCATACGGTTTTTCTGATGCAGTATATGCCAGGGCAAATGGTAAAATGTCTTTATCGAAGATGACATTTTCGCATCAAATGGTCCGGCTTATTTTTGTTGAACAACTTTACAGAGCTTTAACAATCATTAAAGGTGAACCTTACCATCATGAGTAAAATTCAAAGAAAGGCGAAGCTTAGGTCCCTTATTCTTTTGGGCTGTTCATTAATATTTTTAATGATAGGTCTTCTGATTGAACAAAGGAATATGGACCGTTCGTTAACTTTTCGACGTATTGAATGGACAAAGAAAACACTCCGGGAGAAAGAATCAGCGCTGGATGCAAAGTTCGATCAGATTTCTAATATTCTGAAAGTGCAAAAAGAGAAGTCCCCGAACTATTTCTTATTGCTTGAGAAATATAATGATATCTTATCCAGTGAAGGGCTGGCTCTTCTGGTTTTTCATAAAGATACTTTGAAGTATTGGAGTGATAATGAAGTCTCTTTTGTTATCGGGAATGTACAGTATCAGCATGAGGATGGACTAATTCATCTCCCGACAGGATGGTATTTGGAGTATAACCGACATATGGGTCCATATGTCATAAGTGGGTTCATTCAACTGAAACAAGAGTATTCGTATGAGAATAAGTTTTTAAAGCACCAGTTTCGCAAAGAGTTTAAATTGCCTTCAGATTATGAGATTTTTGAACGAAGAGTGGCGACTTCCTGGGCAATCTACGATCAAAACGGGAAGTTTGCATTTGCTCTATTGCCCAAAGAAAATCCGATAAACAGGGTGACTGATTATTATCTGCCCTCGATATTCTATCTGCTGGCTCTTATTCTGTTCCTGATTAGTCTGGGATCTTCAATGCGAACTTTCCGTAAAGCCGGCCCGCTGATTCGAATGGGAGCGATTAGTGCTATTCTATCGGGCATTTATGCATTGTTAATCTATGGCCGATGGCCGCATGCTTTTCAGGGGTTGGATATGTTTACCCCTCAGTACTTCGCATGGTCATCTTTCCTGCCTTCGCTTGGTGCATTTCTTTTACTTGCTCTGTTGCTTTTTGTATGGGCGATGAATTTCTTTAGAGAATTTAAATTTTTCGATTGGAAGAGATCACCAACAATCTTCTTTATCTTTTCCCAACTATTCAATCTGATCTTTTTGGCTGGAGTTATCTTTTTACTCGAAATCTTATTTGCGAATTCGAGTATCTCGTTTGCTCTGCAAAATGTAATACAGTTGTCAGAATATTCTTAT
>JAUZOB010000342.1 GCA_030706665.1 Bacteroidota bacterium | reverse complement strand
TTCTATCACAGGTGGCATTTCTGGCATAATCATCGGATATACAATCTCGAGATATTTCGGGAAAGCCGGCATTGATCTCTACTTTTGGAAAGAAGCCTATGCCGAATTTGGTTATTCGTCGCTTGTCTATCCTGTTATTGATTCAAAAACCTTAATTATCACAGCTATCATGGTAATCATTACAGGAGTACTTTCCGCTATATATCCTGCATATAAAGCATTAAAGCTGAATCCGTCAGAAGCCATCAGAACACAATAACAGAGACCTTTAAAACCTTGAGATATGGGTATTATCGAAATAAAAGGATTGTACAAAGTATACGATGAAACATCAATGCCGGTACATGCGGTTAATGGAATCAATCTCAGCATTGAATCAGGAGAGTTTACCGCAATAGTAGGTCCTTCCGGATCGGGGAAAACAACTCTTCTCAATATTGTTGGCGGGTTGGATGCCCCCACGAGCGGAGATGTATACATTGATGGTGTAAAAATAACCGAACTCTCCGGCCGGCAGAAAACAGATTTCAGAATGAGGAATATCGGGTTTGTTTTCCAGGCTTATAATCTGATACCGGTATTCACAGCGAAAGAAAACGTGGAGTTTATCATGCATTTGCAAGGAAGGCCCAAAGCTGAAAGGGAAAGAAGAACAAAGGAGTTACTTGAAGCCGTAGGTCTGGGTGATCGTTTAAACAGCCGTCCCAACAAACTATCGGGTGGGCAGCAACAACGCGTGGCCATTGCGAGAGCCCTGGCATCGAAACCCAAATTTATTTTGGCTGATGAACCTACTGCCAATCTCGATTCCAAATCAACGGATAATCTTTTGGATATCATGGGGAAACTGAATCAGGAAGAACATATAACTTTTATCTTTTCGACCCACGACCAGCGGGTTGTAAACAAAGCAAGACGGGTCGTTACCATTCAGGATGGTATAGTTGTTTCGGACGTGAAGAAATAAATACACTCAATAACGGGGAATCCGTAAAAATATTTGAGAGTAGGCGAAGTTCATGTCCTTTATCAGGTAGCTAAATTTGAGTTATAGATATACCACCCAAATTGAAAATGATGAGATGGCTCCTCTTTATATCATTCTTATTCCCTCTCATATCATACGGGCAGGATACGATTCAACGGAAATGGTCGTTAAATGGCTATGTTTCCGACATGCAATCTTTTATATTTCAACGCTGGGATGGCGACTGGACTTCCGACAATTTAATCCATAACCGTCTTAATTTCAAATGGCACAACACCGCAAATAATCTAAATGTGGCATTAGAACTACGGAACAGGTTAATAATCGGAGAATCGGTCAAAAATATTCCTGATTACGCAAAAATGATAGACGTGGATAATGGGTTTATCCATTTATCAGATAATCTTTCAACAGGTAACTCTTATATATTCAACTCAAAAATTGACAGGGCGTATATAGACTATACCAAAGATAAATTTCAATTGAGAATCGGCCGTCAACGCATCAACTGGGGCCAATGCTTTACCTGGAATCCCAATGATCTTTTCAACACCTACTCTTATTTCGATTTCGATTATATTGAAAGGCCCGGAAGCGATGCCATCCGACTCCAATATTATGCAACCAGTACTTCTACCTTTGAGTTAGCAATTAAGGCCGACAATAATCATAAAATCACTTCGGCAGCCCTTTACCGCTTTAACAAATGGAATTACGATATTCAATTTTTAGGAGGCATATTGAACGAAGAAGACTATGTTATTGGGTCCGGGTGGTCGGGGAATATTCTGAATGCCTCATTTAGGGGGGAGATCTCCTATTTCCATCCCACAAGACATTTTAACGACACCTCAGGATCGGTCGTAATCTCAGTAGGAAGTGAATACTCGTTTAAAAATTCATTCGCTCTGCAAGGTGAGATATTATACAATCAAAATAAGAATTCAGGAATTATCAGTTTTGCCGATTATTA
The DNA here is from genome assembly GCA_030706665.1 of Bacteroidota bacterium. Classification (GTDB taxonomy): domain Bacteria; phylum Bacteroidota; class Bacteroidia; order Bacteroidales; family Prolixibacteraceae; genus JAUZOB01. Next base: position 1,608 of record JAUZOB010000342.1, on the reverse strand, counting down.
CAACAAGCCTCTGTCTGCGAAGACTCTTTCGTTCACTCCGTTTTCGATGATGCTTCAGTGCAGTTATCCGGTTACTTCGCTTTTCAATGTTTCGCTGTCGGGTATGTATTTCCCCAAAATACATGGCTTCTTTATCGGTCCAACACTCTCCTATTCAATCTCTAATAACATTGACATTTCTCTCATCACCCAATCGTTTGGCGGCCAATTAATAAAAGGGAATACCGAATATTTTCATTTAGCTTTTTTGCGCTTGAAATGGAATTTTTAATCCGCCTGAGCTGCTTTGAGTAAAACTGATGACACATCATCACATTATCGCTTCATCCAAATATGAATCTCAATTTCAACCCTTTCAAAATAATGAAACTGAAAGAAGAATAGCGTATATTTTGACAATACTATCTAAAATTTATAATTTTACGGCCTTATATAAAAATGAACCCGGCCCGGAAGGGTGAAAAACCAATACTATAATGAGCTGCAGATTTAGGACAGGGGAAGTCGTATAAAACAAAACTTCACCGATTTCCCAATTTATATTTCAATGAGATCTTTCTTTCCGAAATTGAACCGAATCAATTAAAATATCTTCCGATGTTAAAAAAAATATTCTGGGGAATAATCGCCCTCCTTGGAGCTTTTGCTTTCGCGGTAGTATCTAAAATTATTTACCCGCAGGAGCACATTAATGCTATCTGGATGCTGGTAGCTGCCGCTTGTCTTTATTTAATAGCTTATCGTTTCTACTCCGTCTTTATCGCGTCGAAGCTTTTTCATCTCAATGATAAGAACCAAACGCCATCAAATCTTTTCAGTGATGGGCATGATTATGATCCCACAAACAAATGGATGCTTTTCGGACATCATTTTGCAGCCATTGCCGGAGCAGGTCCGCTGATCGGTCCTATTCTTGCCGCACAGTTCGGATATATGCCCGGAATGTTGTGGATTCTTCTTGGGGCTGTTATGGCCGGGGCCGTACATGACTTCATCATTCTGGTAATGTCAATACGCCGTAACGGGAAGTCAATTGCCGATATTGCAAAAGCAGAAATAGGCAAGTTAACCGGGATTACTACTTCAATCGCCACCTTTTTCATCATTATTGTTGCGATGGCAGGTTTGGGCATTGTAGTGGTTAAAGCACTGGCTCATTCAGCCTGGGGAACGTTTACTTTAGGTGCCACAATCCCGATTGCATTATTAATGGGATTCTATCTTCGTAAATTTCGTCCGGGTAAAATTGGGGAGGTTTCCGTTATCGGTGTCATTCTGTTATTAGCCGCTGTGATTTTCGGGAAAACGGTTCAGGATTCTTCAATTGCACACTACTTCATCTTTTCTGAGAAATCGCTTACCCTGATTCTTGCCGGATATGGATTCATCGCAAGTATATTGCCGGTATGGATGCTTTTAGCTCCTCGTGACCACTTATCCACTTACCTTAAAATTGGCACGATAGGAATGCTTTCACTGGGTATCTTTTATGTTTCTCCACACATTGTCTTCCCGGCAGTGACACAATTTGTACATGGCGGTGGACCGATTATCCAGGGTGCTCTCTTCCCCTATCTGTTTATCACGATCGCTTGTGGTGCGATATCC
>JAUZOB010000341.1 GCA_030706665.1 Bacteroidota bacterium | reverse complement strand
CCTTCCTCTCGGGTGAATACCCATTCTTTTTCGGTTGAAAGATGCGAATTGTAATAGTAGTTTTCCACATCGAACGCTTTCAGGTCTTCCGGCTCGGTAATTTTGTTCTGAATAATAAAACGGGTCATCAATCCTCTTGCTTTCTTGGCATACACCGTCACAGCCCTGTATTGGCCCTCATGTCCCTGTTTAAAGACTGGAGTTATGACCGGAAAATCCAGTTTACGGGTAATCGCTTTAAAATATTCTGCCGAAGCAAGATTGATCAGATAGGGTGATCCGCTATCCAATATATCCTGATTCAATTCTTTTGCTATTTTATCACCCCAATATTCATAAAGATTATTCCAGCCAGCACCTTTAACGGGAACTCCCATATCCAGTCGATATGGTTGAATCCAATCCAACGGGCGAAGTAATCCATACAATCCCGATAAGATTCGAATCGATTTCTGGCTATAGAGTAACTCTTCTTTCGTCAGGGTTTTGGCGTCCAATCCACGATAAACTTCTCCATTAAAAGCCAATGCTGCAAATTGCGAAATATCCGGGTTTGCCGTATCCGACCAGGTATGAAAGCGTACATAATTAAGCTGCGCCAAATCAGGGCTAATCTTCAACAATGCACCTAACTTTGACGGAGAATATTTCTTCATCACGTCAATCAGCTGTATTGCCTCTTCCAGAAATTGAGGGTCACTCCCCTCGCTGATTGCAGACTGAGTTGAAAAATCAAGTGTTTTCGCAGGAGAAATAATTGCAATCATAAATCTTTCAAGTTGTGTGGCTAATGCCTTAATAGTTTGTTTTAAAATTATAATATTTTTTCACAATATCCTTGTTTAAAAAACATCAAAGCAACAGTCTTTCATTGAAATTATATTTACAGAAAATTCGTATTTATGTTGCATCAATTACAGGGTATTATTCGGGAGACCATCTTTATAATAAAGTCTACTTTATCGGAGAGTATCATAGGACAATGAAAACGGGGTAGCCTTTTATACCAGACTACCCCGCTCCTATTTCAAATTGCTAACCGGATTCTATAATTTCCTGATTTTCACATCGCGAAACCATACTCCATGTCCGTGATCCTGAAGTCCGATTGAACCGCATCCGGCCATTCCCCATCCTGTAATATTCGCCCATTTGCTTTTTGCCCTTCTTGCAAACCAGTCATCGCTCCAAACATTAAACTCTGCAGTTTTCGATCCGTTCAGATAATATACAACATGATGATTCTTAAAAACAATCCGGGCAACATTCCATTCCCCTACAGGTTTTAAAATCTTGGTTTTGGGAGCAGGGTACATGTCATAATCCGAAGCTGTAAACTGTCCGGGTTTCAATGTTTCTTTCCCCGGGAAATTAAGATCATCAAGAAGCTGATATTCCGGCCCTGATTCGTAGGTATAATTATACTCAGGCAATTCAAGGATATGGTACATTATCCCGCTATTTCCTTCCGAAGAAAGCTTCCATTCGAGCGTTAATTCAAAATCAGCAAATTTGTCTTTCGTGATGATATCACAAGCCATATCTCCACCTTCCCCTTTGCAGGTGATCAGATCCTTGGCAATGGTCCAGTGCGGCGGAAGCTTATCCATTTTATAACCTTTCCATTTGGAGGCATCCATAAGCGAAATCCACTGTTCGCCGTTTGATTTATTCACTGTTTTCTTTACTTTATTATCTGCATTAACTGTTGAAAATGATGCAAATACCAAGACCACAAATAGAACAATATATCTCATCTTATTGTATTTTAGGTTTAAATTAATTGATAATCAGAGTTTTTTCATTTTTATCGGATCCCACTGTACAACCTTCTTTTGAAGATAGCTTTCCATGCAAAGAATAGCGGGAGCAGCTGCCCTGTATCCGAAAGCCGCATCTTCCAATACTTCTCCTCCATTACGGATTGCATCAAACCAATGGCCAAAATGATCGTAGTGTTCGCCTTTATATCCTTCTTCTACCTTATAAACGATCTCTTCCGGCCCCAGAATTCTTTTCCGGACATCGGCATTCGAAGAAAGATCGCGAACCGTATTCGGATCTACACCTTCCAACACTTTATTACGATATAGAGTTACTTTATCCGAATATACTTCCATCAGACCTTCGCTGCCGACGAGTCTCATCACATAGTAATAAGCTCCGTTTGTTCCGTCTACGAAATTACATCGGAGGGAAAGGTTAAAGCCGGAATGAGCTTCGCATTGATTGTAGTCGAATGTTCCCAACATTACATCCGGCACTTCGCGACCATCGTTCCAGAAACGAATGCCTCCCGAAGAATATATTTTTGAAGGTCCGTATGAGTTCGTCACAAAATGTAATCCGGAGATGATGTGTACAAAAAGGTCACCATTCATTCCCGAACCATAGTCAAGGTATTTTCTCCAACGGAAGAATCGTTCCGGATTAAAAGGAAGTTTCTTCCCCCCTTTTAAAAAGGTATCCCATGAAATGTTCTTTTCAGAAGCATCGTCCGGAATGGCATAATTCCAGGCTCCGTCAGAAGTCCTTCGTGACCAGACCCCTTCTGCATAATTTAGCTTCCCGATAGCTCCCTGATTGAGGAGTTCTTTTGCTTTTTCGTAACCCAAAGAAGAAAGAAGCTGACTTCCGACTTCAAATACTTTCTTTGTTTTACGTTGAGTCTCAAGAACACTTGGCCCTTCTTCTATCGAATGAACCATGGGCTTTTCGCAATAAACATGTTTTCCGGCCTCCATCGCCTCAACAGATATTTGCTGATGCCAGTGGTCGGGTGTCGCAACGATTACAGCATCGATGTCTTTACGATTCAATAACTCACGGTAATCGCGCGTAATAAAGACATCTTCGCCATAAGCAGCTTTGGCATCCTGCAAACGTTTTTCGTACAAGTCGGCTACCGCAACTAACTTAACTCCTGCATGACGCAAAGCGGTGTTAGCATCTGACCGCCCCATCCCCCCGGCTCCGATCAGAGCAATCTGCAAATTGCTATTAAGCATGGACTTTTTGTTCTGCGGATCGCGCACTAAGAGAGTCTGCCGCCCTGGCACCGAAGCGTTTAGTACAGTAGGCGCTACAGCCATAGCAGCACTTGCAGTAACCAGCTTTTGGATAAATGTTCGCCTTGAATTAGTTTTTTCTTTCATTATGTAATATAGTTAAAAAGATTGGTTTAGATAAAAAATCTTAATACATGACAAAATTCTTAAATATCATAAATTAATTCTGCTGGCAAAGAATGAATGCTGTTCCTTTATTAGGAGGAATAATTTGTTCTGTTGATTGCATTAACAATATGAAACATTCTATAGCGAAAAATTAATTTAATTTTTCATTCAAATTTTGACTCATATTATAAAGACGTTTAAAAGTCACAATCCCCTTAGTCTGATTCACGGATTATTTTAATAATTTTTCCTTAGCTCGTAACGAAGCTTTTTAGAGCCTATCATTACTCTTGAACAAAACATTGGGCCAACCGAAGGAAAAATACTGATTGAACCTTAAACAGCGAACCAATAAATAAAACAAAGAACTTGGTTCGGTCTTTATGTCAGTGCAGTTTATTGTTAAGTATATT
>JAUZOB010000340.1 GCA_030706665.1 Bacteroidota bacterium | reverse complement strand
GATTCAGAGCTTTGACGACGAACTGACAGCCTTTCGTAAATACGCAGAATTTAATCCGGATCAGACAATCCTACTTGTTGACACATACAACACCCTGCAGAGTGGAGTTCCCAATGCAATCATAGTTGCCAAAGAGCTGGAAGAAAAAGGACATCGAATGTTGGGGGTCCGACTTGATAGCGGAGATTTAGCTTATCTCAGCAAAAAAGCCCGTAAAATGCTTGACGATGCCGGGCTAAACTACATTAAAATTGTTGCTTCGAACCAATTAAATGAACATTTAGTCAATAGTCTGAACGAGCAACAAGCACCTATCGATTCCTTTGGCATCGGTACGGAAATGATTACAGGAAAACCGGATGCGGCCCTCGACGGAGTCTATAAGCTTGCGGCCTGTAATGGACAGCCTCGTATAAAGATTTCCGAGAATATTGAAAAGATTACACTCCCGGGGACTAAGGAATTGTACCGTTATTATGACGAAGAAGGTATGTTTTATCGGGATGGAATCCAACTAAAAGGAGAATCAGAGAACACTTCGGGTATTCTATATCACCCAAGCCAGCCCTTAAAGAAAACAACAGTGAAAGGCTTGAAGAAGGAATCTCTTCTTGAAAAAGTTTTTGAAAATGGGAAGATGTTAATCCCCTCGCGTTCTCCCATTGAAATCCATAGCTTTCTTGAACATCGGGCATCACTGCTTTCCGATGAAGTAAAACGATTTGTAAACCCACACCTCTATAAAGTAGGAATATCCGAGGGGCTTCAGACACTCCGTGACAACATGCTGCATGGGATTCAAGACAAAAAAACTCATTTATGAATATAACTTTCCCGACACTACTCATTGATTCCCGAATAGCAAAAGAGAACATTCGCAAAATGGCTGAAAAAGCCGTTGATTTAGGGCTCAATTTCCGTCCTCACTTTAAGACACATCAATCGACAGAAATTGCGAAATGGTTTCGGGAAGCCGGCATTGATCAATGTGCCGTTTCATCAGTCAGAATGGCTTCTTATTTTGCCCGGAACGGATGGAATAAAATCACCATAGCGTTCCCGGTAAACATCCTTGAAATTGAAGCGATAAACCGACTTGCGGGTTCTATAGAACTTGATCTTTTAATAGAGAGTGCAGCAAGTGTTGAATTTCTGTCTCTACATCTGAAATCAAAGGTCGGGATTTGGATAAAAATTGACTGTGGCTATCACCGTACCGGGATTGCTCCGTACCAGACTGACACAATCGACAATATTCTAAAAAAAATAGGCAGATCAGAACGGCTCTCGTTTAAAGGATTTCTCACTCACAATGGTTCAACCTACAAATGTCAGGGAGCCGATCAAGTACTGGGGACCCACAAAAAAGTCCTTGGCGACCTTGCGAGATTAAAAGAGTATTATCTGCCCCGTTTCCCTGATCTCCAAATCTCATACGGAGACACTCCGTCCTGCAGCCTGTCAAAAACATTTCCGGAGATTGATGAACTTCGACCGGGAAATTTTGTTTTCTATGACGTTATGCAAGTTCAAATCGGCTCCTGCTCTTTTGACCAGATTGCCGTAAAGATGGTTTGTCCGGTTGTTGCTCTTCATCCGCGCAGAAACGAAGCAGTTATCTATGGAGGAGGAGTTCACATGTCAAAAGAATTCATCATAAACAATCAGGGGAAAAAAGTGTATGGTTGCGTGTGTTCGATTGCCGGGAGTCCGATTACTCCTTGCCTGGAAGAAAATATCGCTTCTTCACTCAGTCAGGAACATGGGATATTGCGATTAAATCACGACTATTTTCAAGACCTGAAAATCGGTGACCTCATTGAAATATATCCGGTTCATTCTTGCATGACAGCCAATCTCATGAAGAACTATTTATCAGAAGAGGGGCAGGCAATCAGCATGCTTAATCTTCTTCAGTTATAACAAACACATAAAAATATCTTATCATGGAAACAACTGCCAAAGTACTTGAAGTTTTAAAGACAGCCGGCAAGCCGCTCAGAGCAGGAGAGATTGCTGAATTAGCAGGACTTGACAAAAAGGAAACCGAGAAAGCAATGAATCAACTTAAAGTTGATGATAAAATCGTTTCCCCTAAACGTTGTTTCTGGGAAGCCAAATAATTTAGGACTCTGAGATATCCTTCCATTGCATATCAGTTGTAAACTTTGCATTCGTAATTGACAACTCCGAAGGATATCATATCGAAAAAATACTTCAAATTTCTCATTATAAGAGAAGAAATAAAAAGGGTGCTCCATTGCGTATGCACCCTTTTACTATTATATCCAAACCAAGAATCGATTCTGAAACTGCCGGTCAGCTAAAAAATTGATTCAAAAGAAGTAAAAGCAAAGAGTTCATTTTCTCTATTTGCAACACTACCTGCCAATCCGACAAAAGCTACCAATAATCTAAAGTCGGATAGCACGATCGATTAAATCATTGTCAGCAAGATTCGGTATCGTAACCGTCAAATTCGGATTTGTCTCCATTGCCCTGCGAATAGCAAACGATGCATGAGGATTCCGGGCCCAGCTTCGTCGGGCAATCCCATTATTCACATCCCAGAAAAGCATTGAGGTCAATTTTCTATCAGTATCGGAAGAACCATCCAGCAGCATTCCGAAGCCGCCATTGATTACTTCTCCCCAACCTACTCCACCTCCATTGTGTATCGAAACCCACGATGCGCCCCTGAAAGAATCTCCGATTACATTCTGAATTGCCATGTCGGCAGTAAAAGAAGAGCCATCATAAATGTTAGAAGTTTCGCGAAATGGAGAATCTGTTCCGGAGACATCATGATGGTCACGCCCCAATATTACAGGACCAATGCGTCCCTCCCGGATTGCTTTGTTAAAAGCGGAAGCAATACGAATGCGACCTTCTGCATCAGCATAAAGAATTCGTGCCTGAGATCCGACTACCAGATTGTTTGCCCGTGCTCCCTGAATCCAACGAATGTTATCATTCAGCTGTTGACAAATCTCATCCGGACAGTCTTTCTTCATTTCCGAGAGAACTTCTGTAGCAATACGGTCCGTTTCTTCCAAATCACGGGAATCCCCCGAGGCACAGACCCATCTGAATGGTCCGAATCCATAATCGAAACACATGGGCCCCATAATATCCTGTACATATGAAGGATATCTGAACGAAATTCCGTTAGGTGCCATAACATCGGCACCGGCTCTCGAACTCTCCAGCAGAAAAGCATTCCCGTAATCAAAGAAGTACATTCCTCGGGAGTGAAGAGTATTGATAGCAGCGACTTGCCGGCACAATGATTGACAAACCCTCTTGTGAAATTCATCCGGATCATCGGCCATCATTCGATTTGATTCTTCCAGGGAGAGTCCAACCGGATAATATCCTCCGGCCCAGGGATTATGCAGAGAAGTCTGGTCTGATCCCAGATCAACGCGAATGCCCCGTTCTGCCAACCGTTCCCACAGGTCAACTATATTTCCCAGATAGGCTAAAGAATAAGGTTTCCGATCCGCTTGCCTTTTCAGGGCTTCATCAATAACCCGATCAACATCTTCAATTATTTCATCGACCCAACCCTGTTCAAGCCTTTTACAAGCCGCTTT
>JAUZOB010000034.1 GCA_030706665.1 Bacteroidota bacterium | reverse complement strand
GGCTGGGACTTCAACGTTAGTTTGGTAATGTCTGCTGCTATCGTGCTTGGATATACGTATTTGGGCGGACTTTCTTCTGCTATCTACAATGAAGTATTGCAGTTCTTTATTATTGTCATCGGTCTTTTCCCTCTTGTATTCTTGGGTTTGCAAGATGTAGGCGGATGGCATGGACTTCAGGCTCAATTGGCTCCTATTGTCGAAGCGAAAGGTTATGCTGCCGACGCTTTTACTTCAACATGGAAATATACAGGTGCGGCTAAAACAAATCCGTTGGGGGTTGAATGGTACGGGATCTTTGCCGGATTAGGATTCGTTCTTTCTTTCGGTTACTGGTGTACCAACTTTTTGATCGTTCAGCGTGCTATGTCAGCAGAATCAAAACTTGCTGCCCGTAATACTCCACTTATCGGAGCACTTCCTAAAATGTTTATCCCATTCCTGATTATCGTTCCAGGTATCATTGCTTTGGTTTTAATGAATACTCCGGGAAAAGGATTTGCTCTTCCTGAAATTGCTCCGGGGCAACCCAATTATGACTATACAATCATCATGTTATTGAAGCAATATCTTCCTGCCGGTGTACTTGGTCTTGGAATCACCGCTCTGCTCGCTTCATTTATGTCGGGAATGGCGGGTAATGTTTCCGCATTTAATACTGTATGGACTTATGATATCTGGCAGAGCTACTTCCGTCCTGCTACAGGCGATAAAGAGGCTGATGATATATATTACCTGAAAGTGGGCCGTATTGCTACAATTTTTGGTGTTGTAGCCAGTATTGCGACTGCTTATATTGCCAGTTTGTTCGGGAATATCATGGACTTTCTACAGACCATTTTCTCAATGATCAATGCACCGCTTTTTGCAGTAATCTTCCTGGGAATGTTCTGGAAACGTACAACAGGTCACGCTGCGTTCCTCGGTTTATTGGGAGGATTCCTGATTGCATTGCTCCATCATGGATTGACAATTCCTGCAGGTGCATCGACCATGTTTAAAGGCGGATGGATTGGAGTCGCTCATATCTACCCTGTAGAAATGGCACAGAGTTTCTGGACTGCAATTTTTGCATGTAGCGCGAGTACTTTTATCACGATTCTTGTCACTCTTGTTACAAAACAAAAGAAAACAGATAGTGAAATGGTCGGTCTTGTTTATCAATTAACTCCGAAGGAAAGAGATGAACATGTTATCTGGTATAAACGTCCGGCTACTCTAGCTATTATTGTATTGAGCGTTCTTGCTATTTTATCTATATTATTCTGGTAATAATTTTATCGCGTTATGATTGATATTAAGATTCCAATCGGTTTGATGTTCTCTATACTGGGCGTCTTACTAACCGCATATAGCTTTTTAACTATGTCGAATGCTGATATGTATCATAAATCTCTTGATATTAATATCAACTTGTACTCAGGTTTGTTTATGCTCGTTTTTGGCGGTGCAATGCTTCTTGGTAGTTTTATCTTTGCTAAAAAGAAGAATAAAGAATAAGCTTCTGTTGATTATTTTCCTTCTTCCTGATTTCAGAAGGATGGGGGAATAGATGAATATATTTGATTTCCGCTATATGCATTCCATTTGTTTCGGAATGCATAAACGGAAATTTTTTTATAAAGAATATAATTCTGCTGTTGTTGCTTGATCTATTCATCCAAGTTTTTAAATTTGTAAGTAACCAGCACTCTTCCTATATGTACGATATCATTGGTGATGTTCACGGGCACGCTTCATTGCTTAAGAAACTTCTTAAGGTCCTGGGATATGAGAAAACCTTAAACGGGTATTCTCATCCGGAAAGGCGAGTGATTTTTGTCGGGGATTTTATTAATCGGGGACCGGAAATAAAACAGACGGTAGAAATAATACGCTCTATTGTTGAATCCGGGAATGGAACGGCAATTTTAGGAAACCATGAGCTAAATGCCATTCTGTATTTCTTGAAAGATGAGAGTGGGACTGTATTGAAGCGTAAATCATCGCAAATGAAGATGCCTTTGGTGCGAACACTTGAACAGTTCGCTTTTGATCATGAGGCGCTTAAATCGCATATAAAATGGTTTAGAACATTGCCTCTGTTTTTTGAATCTCACGATCTCAGAGTGGTTCATGCCTGTTGGAATCAAAGTAGCATTGAGTTGCTAAAATCAACTTTTCATGGTTCCAGAATTAAAAGGTCTGTTCTCCGTTCGGCTATGAAAAATCCGCTTATAAGTCGGGCTCTCGAGACTTCTCTTAAAGGAATGGAATTAATAATGCCGAATGACCTGATTTTGCGTGATTCTCATGGCATCAATCATCGTATGTTCAGAATTAAGTGGTGGGAATCGCCTGTCGGAAAGACTTTCCGTGAAATCTCATTCGGAAATAAATTTCTTTTGCCCAATTATACTGTTCCCCAAGAGATTCTTACTGATATTGAAGAATACTCTACAGATAATTCACCCGTCTTCTTTGGCCACTATTGTTTGCAACAACCTCCGATAATAAGACCTAATTTGTGTTGTGTCGATAGTTGTGTCGTCAATACCGGTACGCTTACTGCATATCGTTGGGATGGAGAAAAGAAACTGGATCCCCGGAAGATTGTTTGGGTAAAGAATGGATCTGTACTTAAAGATCAAAAAGATTATATCTATATAGCTTAAGCTTCTTCGGAGGTAGAAGCAAAGCATCCGATGTGTTTTTCATTGTCAAAATTTAGGCATTGATGACAGTGTTTATGTCGTTGGGAAAATTCTATTTTTTCTGCATGGTCTATCCGAATTTCATGGATGTAGAAAGTAGTTCCCGGAAATTTGATTTAATCCATGAATAGACGTTGGAGGTATTTAACTGCTTCCTATACCTTGTACTGCGTAGTCTAAATACATGGCCTGGATGGATAATTTTCCCATAAGAATTTCAATTGATCCCTTAAATTGGCTTTATGGTACAATCAAGTAAAAGAATCAGGGTTTGAAGCCTTTAACTCTCTCTCTGCATCAATCTACGCGCATTCAGAAAGAATACTTAACTTTTTCCAAAACAGGAGTGCCAATGTCTCTGTCGAATCTTTTAACGCTAAACTAAAGGCCTTTAGAAGTCAGTATAGAAGAGTGACGGATATCAGTTTCTTTCTATTCAGGGTGTCTAAAGTTTATGCTTAGCATTTTTAGTCCACAACTTTTTAAATTTATCCGGATTTTGCTTGGTCTGTTATAGCATAGAACTGTATAAAAACAAAAAAGGTTACCTCTTTTCAGAAGTAACCTTGGCGGTGACGACGAGACTCGAACTCGCGACCTTCGGCGTGACAGGCCGACATTCTAACCGACTGAACTACATCACCTTTATCGTAAAAGCTAAATATAAAAGCGGTGACGACGAGACTCGAACTCGCGACCTCCGGCGTGACAGGCCGGCATTCTAACCGACTGAACTACATCACCTCTTATTTAGCATTAAACTTCTTTTACGAACATCGGATTTAAAAGATTTGAGTGCTTTACTTTTCCTCTTTAAACCGTTGTGCTTTCCTTTAAAAGCGATGCAAATATAGATTTTCTTTTAATACCCTCCAAACGCTGAATCTAAAAAAATGCAGTTTTTTTAGCTGTTACAACCTTTGTGCTTCATTATCAGTAATAATATTTTTTGAGAAAAAGCTAAAATGTACATGTCCGTACTTTCGTTCCCTTGAAAAATAGGGGAGAGAGCTGAAATTAAAATTAGCAGGATGTTCCAAAATAAAGATCCCATCAGGTTTTAATATGTCTTTGGAGAATAAAATCTCGGGAATCTGATCCAGATTTTTTAGATCAAAAGGAGGATCCGCAAATACGAGATCAAATTGATCGGTACAGTTATTCAGATAACGGAATACATCTGCTTTGATTACCTGTATGCCATGAATGCCGAGATCCTTTATTGTTTGACGAATAAATAACTGATGTTTGTAGCTTTGCTCAATAGCAATAATTTGTTCGCATCCTCTTGATGCAAATTCATAACTGATGCTTCCGGTTCCCGAGAATAGATCCAATACTTTTATCTCTTCGAAATCAAGTTGATTAATCAGAATATTAAAAAGACTTTCTTTGGCAATATCTGTAGTCGGGCGGGCAGAGAAACTTTTACCAGGATTAAATAATCTGCCTTTTAGGGTTCCGCCAACTATTCGCATTTATATTGATTTAAAAGGTTCTTGAAATAATGCAGAGGTGTTTTATTAAAAGTGTAACTATAAAGGAATCGATTGTCGGGTGCATCAATGGTAATGTGCTTGATATATTTCTTTAATAACAGGTAAATGGGTTTTTCTTTTCCGATAAAACCACTCAGGATAACTTCCGTTTTCTCTGTGTCTAACTTTAATTGCTCAAACACATAAAGACTGAAATAAAGAAAGTCGCGTTCGCTTTTTACTGTAAAATGATTGAGCATTATCATCTTCCCTTTCCGGACGACTAATAAGTCAATGAAGTCAAGGTTTTGATTAATAAATACCTTTGTTTCGTTGTCTTTCGCTACTTTAAACGCATTTGTGATGAACGGGAATGTATGATGGTGAAGAATAATACCGGGGAATAGATTTTTGAGTGTTTCTTCTAGATTTACAGGAATGCTGTAAATGAGATAGGACCATGCTCCCGGGATTGTATCATTGACTGTTTTTTCTCCCTGTATAAACGGATGATTAAATAAAAGAGTCTTTTCTGCATATTGTGCATCGTAAAATTCGGATGGGATACAGGTTGCCCGTTTTGAACAAAAAATGGCAGAAACGCTTTTATATGGGAAGCGTAACAGATATTCTTCCTGGTGTATTTCTTTCACTTTTCGAGCAAGAGCAGTCGAGCTCTTTAATTCATAAGGAAGATTCTTGAGAACAATAAATTTATTGCGAATTGTATCTAAAATACAAAAAGAAAAACCATCCTGACCGACCTGAATGGACAAATGGTATAAGTTAGTAGCGTTAACGTCTAACGACTCATCTATGTACTCAAAATTCATATGTTCCATTTATACCCGGTTTCGTGCGTTTGATATAATATGACTAATCTTGATACTTTTCCGGTAAATAACTGTTATAGGAATAGTCTCTTATTATTTTAAAGAATATTAAAGTATAAAAAAGATCACAAGACTCTTTATTTATTCCAGACAGATAACTTTTCAGCTCTGGTCAATTCAAACTTGATTGGTTTATTTATACTTTCGTGAATTGCAAAATTATAAAAATATTGTCACGAAGTGATTCGTATCTATTTAAATTAGAAGGATGATCAAAGACTACTTATATAATCAGATACTTGAAGAATTTAAATATCCTCCTACGGAAGGGCAGGAAAAAGTAATTACCTCACTTGCTGATTTTGTGACGTCTGATGATCAGGATTCTATTTTCTTATTAAAAGGATATGCAGGGACCGGGAAAACAACACTGGTGGGTTCTTTAGTGAAAGTGCTTGATAAATTGAATATTCGGTCTGTTTTATTGGCACCTACAGGAAGAGCTGCAAAAGTATTTTCCCGTTATGCGAATAAACCTGCTTATACAATTCACAAAAAGATTTATCGACAACTTTCGGGAGCTGATATCTCAAGCCGTTTTGTATTGGATCGGAACATTTATTCAAAGACTTTCTTTATTGTCGATGAGGCCTCAATGATAGCGAATGAAAGTTATGAGAAGAGTCTTTTTGGAACGGGACGTTTGTTGGATGATCTGATTGAATATGTCTACAATGGGAAACATTGCAAATTGATCCTGGTCGGAGATACGGCACAGCTTCCTCCTGTAGGACTCACTGTTAGTCCGGCTCTGAGTGTCAATGACCTTGATGCTTACGGAATGGATCTCTATGATCTGGAACTTACAGATGTTGTCAGACAGTCTGCCGATTCCGGAATCCTTTATAACGCAACAGAACTCAGGCAGATGATTGCGTGCGATGATTTTTATCCCGGATATTTCCCTATCGAATATGAGCAATTTGTTGATGTAAAGAGAATTTCAGGAACAGATCTTATCGATACAATTCAGGAGTGTTATGATCTGTACGGTATCGAAGAAACAATTGTTGTAACACGGACCAATCAACGGGCTAATCGGTTTAATCAGGGAATCCGGAATTCTGTATTGTTCCGTGATGCGGAACTCTCCACCGGAGATTTATTGATGGTTGTTAAAAATAACTATCATTGGCTGACGGAAAATGATCAGGCTGATTTTATTGCAAATGGTGACATTGCAGAAGTCGTAAAGATCAGAAAGTATGAGGAATTATACGGATTCCGTTATGCTAATGTGACCTTGCGATTTATTGATTACACATCATTAGAAATTGATTGTAAGATATTCTTAGATACATTACAAATCAATGGGGCTTCTTTTCCATTTGAAGAACAACAGAAACTATATAATGCAGTTTCAGAAGATTATACCGATATAAAGAATAAGCGGAATCGGTGGGAGAAGGTTCGTGAAAATGATTATTTCAATGCGCTTCAGGTTAAATTTGCATATGCCGTAACTTGTCATAAAGCACAGGGGGGACAATGGAAAGCAGTATTTATAGATCAGGGGTATCTCACGGAAGAGAGGATAGACATAGAATTCCTTCGGTGGCTCTATACCGCTTTTACAAGGCCAACAGAACGACTCTATCTTGTGAACTTCAATAAAGAATTTTTTGGAGAGGAAGATAACTCTCCTTCCTTCTGATAACCGATGTGTGACCCTGTTTTAAGTCCACATGGCGAAGGATCATAAATACGACTTCTATTGCTTTTCTTGTATGTTTTCTATTTTAATGCTCATCCCATCGATCGCAGCAATTGTATCTTTAAAGATTTCCTTTGCTTCTTTTAAAAGAGGGCTTACATCTTTATAGCGAGCAGAGAAATGACCGATGATAAGCCTTCCGGCCTCTGCCTTAAGTGCAATTCGAGCTGCATGGGCTGCAGTTGAGTGGCCGGTGGAAGATGCTAATGCTTCATTGTCATTGGCAAAAGTTGCCTCATGATATAATAGATCGACTCCCCTGATTATTGGTAGGATCTCTTCATTGTATGAAGTGTCGGAGCAAAAAGCATAGGAACACGGGCGGGCAGGAACAATGACCAGTTCGTCATTGGGAATGAGTTTCCCTTCTGCAGTAACAAAGTCAGCTCCTTCTTTTATTTGAACCCGACTGCTTATGGGGATGTTATGAATTTCAATCATATCTTTCCTTAAATTGGGTTGTTTCTGCTTTTCAGAGAAAAGAAAACCGCAGGTAGGGATTCTGTGTTTAAGGGGAAATGAAGAGACAATGATTTTCTTATCCTCATAAACTACTTGCAATTTTTTTAAATTGAGCGGATGAAACTTGATCTGGTAGGTCATATCCGTCTGGATAAAATCAAGCTGGCTTTGTAAAATGGTTTTGATTTCGGAATGAGCGTATATATGTAGGTCTGTGTTTCGTCCTATGAGATTAAAGGTTGAGATGAGTCCGATTAGTCCAAAGAAATGATCACCATGAAGGTGCGAAATAAAAATGTGGTTTATTTTGTTGAAATTGAACCGGCATTTACGCAATTGCATTTGAGTCCCTTCTCCACAGTCAATCAGAAAAAGGCGCTCGTCGTGACTTAGGATCTGGGCGGTTGGATTACGATTGGAAGTTGGCACGGCAGAGTTGCTTCCCAGTATAGTTAGTTTAAATGACATAGTGATATGTTTTGTACCTTCCACTCAAAGATATGAAAAAAGGGACTGTATAAGAATTCTAATAGAGCAGGAGAAAATTATTTAATATTTTTCATCTCGAATAATTATTTGCGGGCAGAACATTGATACGCTCGCTGTAGATGAGAGATGATACGCCGAAGAGCAGGGAGGTAAGAAGTGACTTATAGGTATAGGTACGTGTATAACGTAAAGAGGCTGTCTCTTATGAGACAGCCTCTTCTATTTAGAATTTAAAGTAGTCGATTAATTGTTATCGCCTTCTTCAGCTTCCATCTGAGATTTCAGAGCAGCAAGTTCTGAAATGTCGCCAAGAGTAGTTTTCTCCATGCTGTCTTTCACAACTTTTGTTGCTTTCTTAGTTGCTTTAACCTGTGCTTTTTTCTTAGCAACGTCATCTGCTTTTTTCTCATCTTCAAATACTCTTGAGTGAGAAAGGATGATACGTTTTGCAGGTTTAGAGAACTCAATAACTTTGAATGGAAGTTTTTCTTCTACCTGTACAGAAGTACCGTCTTCTTTTACGAGGTGACGTGGAGTTGCGAATCCTTCAACACCGTAAGGCAATGCAATAACTGCACCTTTGTCGAAGATTTCAACTACAGTTCCTTCGTGGATAGAGTCAACAGTAAAGATAGTTTCGAATACATCCCATGGATTTTCTTCCAACTGTTTGTGACCAAGGCTAAGACGACGATTGTCTTTGTCGATGTCAAGAACAACTACGTCAACGTCAGCACCGATAGAAGTGAATTCTGATGGGTGTTTGATTTTCTTAGTCCAGCTAAGGTCAGAAATGTGGATTAATCCATCAACGCCTTCTTCGATTTCTACGAAAACACCGAAGTTGGTAAAGTTACGGACTTTAGCAGTGTGCTTAGTGCCGACGCAATACTTTTCTTCGATTAACTGCCATGGATCAGGACGAAGTTGCTTGATACCTAATGACATTTTTCTTTCTTCGCGATCGAGGGTAAGGATCATTGCGTCTACTTCGTCTCCTACTTTCAGGAAGTCCTGAGCACTGCGTAAATGCTGTGACCAGCTCATTTCTGAAACGTGGATCAGACCTTCAACTCCGGTAGCAATTTCTACAAATGCACCGTAGTCAGCTAATACAACAACTCTACCTTTAACAGTATCACCCACTTTCAGGTTAGTGTCAAGGCTATCCCATGGATGTGGAGTAAGTTGTTTTAATCCTAATGCGATACGTTTCTTTTCATCATCGAAGTCAAGGATAACAACGTTGATCTTCTGATCAAGCTGTACGATTTCACTTGGATGAGAAACACGACCCCATGATAAGTCGGTGATGTGAATCAAACCGTCTACGCCACCAAGGTCGATAAATACCCCGTAAGAGGTGATATTTTTAACAGTTCCTTCAAGAACCTGTCCTTTTTCGAGCTTAGCAATAATATCTTTCTTCTGTTGTTCGAGTTCAGCTTCGATAAGAGCTTTATGCGAAACAACAACATTGCGGAATTCATGATTGATCTTAACGACTTTGAATTCCATAGTTTTTCCTACGTAGATATCGTAATCACGGATAGGTTTAACGTCGATCTGAGAACCTGGTAAGAATGCTTCAATACCAAATACGTCGACAATCATACCACCCTTAGTGCGGCATTTGATAAAGCCCTTGATAACTTCGTCTTTTTCGAGTGCTTCGTTAACACGATCCCAAGAACGCATGGCGCGTGCTTTTTTGTGTGAAAGGAGAAGCTGTCCTTTTTTGTCTTCGAGGCTTTCTACATATACCTCTACTTTGTCTCCGATAACAAGTTCCGGGTTGTAACGGAATTCGTTCATGCTCACGATACCGTCTGATTTGTAGCCAATGTTAACTACAACTTCACGTTTGTTCAACGAGATAACAGTACCATCTATAACTTCTTTTTCCTGAATAGTATTCAGTGTTTTGTTGTAAAGGTCTTCCAGTTCTGCCTTTTGAACTTTAGTTCTGCCGTCAAGGCTTTCAAGGCTTTCCCAGTCGAAACTTTCTTCAGAAGCGGCTAGAGTATTGCCTTTTACCTCTTCCTGATTGTCAATCTTCTGTTCTTCTGACATGAAAAAAGATTAAATTAATGGGTTAGACATTATTTTGTTTTTCGTCGCGCAAAGTTAGAATATTTATCCTTTAAAAATCAAAACTTTCCAGTTTTTTTTCTTTATATTCCTGAAAAAAAGAATGTCTGATGCCAGATCGTTTTGCTTACATTTTATTGTTTTTAGATGTTTGAGTTAATTATCTTCTTACTTTTGTTCCAAAGAGAAAAAGAACAGAGATACGGTTCGGAACTATTTTGTTCATGAACAGGCTGAAAATAGGCCTTTAATGCCTGAAGATTACAGGAGTAATGTTTTTTTTGAATTGAACTTAATCATATTAAGGTTATTATAAAGTATAGCGACGTATTATGAAAATTGCAGTAGTTGGGACCGGTTATGTCGGCCTTGTTTCGGGTGCTTGTCTTGCAGAAACCGGTGTTTCTGTAACCTGTGTCGATATTGATGCAGACAAGATAAATAAGTTAAAACAGGGAATTATCCCAATCTATGAGCCCGAATTAAGCAATGTTGTAATCAGTAACGTTGAGAAGGGGCGCCTTCAGTTTTCAACTTCTCTTAAAGAGAGCATTGTCGATTGCCAGTCTGTATTCATTGCAGTCGGAACACCTCCCGATGAAGACGGGAGTGCCGATTTGAAATATGTATTGAGTGTGGCCGATGAAATAGGCCAATATATGCAGGATTATCTGGTGGTAGTAACCAAGAGTACAGTCCCTGTCGGAACTTCGTTGAAGGTAAAAAATAAAATCATTGAGTCATTAAATAGAAGGGGTGCATCTATACCTTTTGATGTTGCCTCAAATCCGGAATTTCTGAAAGAAGGGAGTGCCGTAAAAGACTTCTTATATCCTGATCGTATTGTAATCGGGGTAGAATCCGAAAGAGCCAAAAAAATAATGGAACGATTGTATAAGCCTTTCGTATTGAATGGCCATCCAATCTTGTTTATGGATATCTTCTCTGCTGAGATGACCAAGTATACGGCAAATGCAATGCTGGCCACTAAAATCAGTTTCATGAACGATATCGCTAATTTATGCGAAATTGTAGGTGCTGACATTAATATGGTGCGCAAAGGGATTGGAAGTGATCCGAGAATCGGGAATAAATTTATTTATCCCGGTACTGGCTATGGCGGGTCATGCTTCCCTAAAGATGTTAAAGCTCTGGTGAAAACCGCTAAGGACTATGATTATCAGCTGGAAGTACTTGAAGCTGTTGAGAATGTAAATAATCGACAGAAGTCAGTCATGGTTCATAAAATTGAAAAACACTTCAACGGAGACCTAAAAGGAAAACGTTTCGCTCTTTGGGGATTATCTTTCAAACCGAAAACCGATGATATGCGCGAGGCGCCTGCTTTGGTTATTATAGAAAAACTGAAGGAGAAGGGGGCAGAAGTGATCGCCTTTGATCCGGTAGCGATGAATGAAGCCAAAAGACGGATCGGCGATTCCATACTATATGCCAGGAACGAATATGAGGCCATCGATGGGGCAGATGCCTTATTGATTGTTACCGAATGGCCTGATTTCAGAACCCCTGATTTTATCCGTATGGGAAAACTGTTAAAGAACAAACTCATCTTTGACGGACGAAATATTTACGATCCGGATGAAATGGAAGAGTTGGACTTTACATACTATTCGATAGGAAGGAAAACCGTGAATTTGAAATAAAATAATGAAAAGGATTCTGATAACAGGCGGTGCAGGTTTTATCGGGTCACATTTATGTGAACGGTTATTGAAAGACGGGAACGAAGTGATTTGTCTTGATAATTTTTATACCGGGAACAAACGAAATGTAATCCATCTTTTTGGAAATCCATATTTTGAAATGGTGAGGCACGACATTATATGGCCTTATTTTATCGAAGTCGATGAGATTTATAATCTTGCGTGTCCTGCTTCTCCGGTCCATTATCAGCAAAATCCTATAAAAACAATAAAGACCAATGTTGTCGGGGCAATCAACATGCTCGGATTGGCGAAACGTGTTGGGGCAAAAATACTACAAGCCTCGACGAGTGAGGTCTATGGGAATCCGGACATCCATCCACAACCTGAATCTTACTGGGGACATGTGAACCCTTTGGGACCTCGTTCTTGTTATGACGAAGGGAAGCGATGTGCCGAATCTTTGTTCATCAATTACCGGAAGCAGAATGATGTGAAGATAAAGATTGTAAGGATCTTTAATACCTACGGTCCGCGGATGAACATCAACGATGGGAGGGTCGTCTCAAATTTTATTATTCAGGCATTAAAAGGAGAAAACATTACTGTTTTTGGGAATGGACTCCAAACCCGCAGTTTCCAGTATGTTGACGATACTGTTGAAGCGATGATCAAAATGATGCAGACTCCCGACGAATTCTTTGGGCCGGTCAATATTGGCAACCCTTGCGAATGCAGTATCATTGAACTGGCAAAAATGATTGTTGAACTAACCGGGTCTGCTTCAAAAATTGAATACCGACCACTTCCGGAAGATGATCCGGGACAGCGGAATCCTGATATCCAGCTTGCCCTGCAGATGCTGAAAGAATGGACTCCCACCGTTAAACTTGAAGCTGGAATAAAAAGAACGATTGAGTATTATGAATCTCTGTTAACTCAGGGGCTGATATAGAAAACAGATCAATATGAAAGGAATAATATTAGCAGGAGGGTCTGGCACCCGACTTTACCCGATCACGAAGTCGATATCGAAACAAATCATTCCGATATACGACAAACCCATGATTTATTATCCGTTATCAGTTTTAATGCTGGCCGGTATACGTGACATCCTTATTATTTCAACTCCGAAGGACATCCATCTCTATCAGGATTTATTCGAAGACGGTAGTCAACTCGGATTGAATATCAGTTATGCCATTCAGCCTTCTCCCGACGGATTGGCACAGGCATTTACAATTGGTGAAGAATTTATCGGCGATGATCATGTGTGCATGATCTTAGGCGACAATATATTTTATGGATACGGGCTCTCGGGGGCACTTCAGGAAGCTTCTCGCCTTGATGACGGAGCTGTTGTATTCGGTTATTACGTAAATGATCCGGAACGATATGGAGTTGTCGAGTTCGATGACAATGGAAAAGTATTGAGTATCGAAGAAAAACCAGAGCAACCTCTCTCAAATTATGCTGTAACCGGATTGTATTTTTATTCGAATGATGTTATTCAAAAGGCAAAATCATTGAAGCCATCAAAACGGGGAGAACTTGAGATAACCGATTTGAACAGACTTTATCTTGAAGAAGGACGTTTACAGGTGAAGCTTTTGGGTAGGGGAATGGCATGGTTGGATACCGGTACCCATGATAGTCTGATTCAGGCATCAAATTTCATAGCCACCATTGAACAACGCCAGGGGTTAAAAGTTGCCTGCCTTGAAGAGATCGCCTACAATAAAGGATATATTAGCAAAGAACAGCTTATTGAACTGGCCGAACCGCTTAAGAAAAACCAGTACGGGCAATATTTATTGAGCCTGGCCGAAAATAAGCAAAGAGATATTTTATTATGAATCTTATTGAAACACCTATTCCCGGACTTTTAATTATTGAACCCCGCATCTTTGCAGATAACCGGGGTTATTTCTTTGAAGCGTATAATGAAAAGAAATTCATTGATGCCGGAATGACCAATAAATTTATCCAGGATAATGAATCTTGTTCAGAGTATGGAGTAATCCGGGGGCTGCATTATCAGCTTGCTCCTTTCGCTCAGACCAAACTTGTAAGGGTTATACTGGGAACTGTTTACGATGTAGCTGTTGATTTGAGGGCCGGGTCTCCTACTTTCGGGAAATGGTTCGGGGTCGAACTGTCGGGCGATAACAAACGTCAGCTTTTTATTCCGCAGGGATTTGCTCACGGATTCTCTGTGCTCAGTGAAAAGGCGATTTTCTCATACAAGTGTGATAATTTTTATTCTCCTGAGAACGAACGAGGGATTGCCTATAACGATCCTTTTTTTGGGATTGACTGGAAAATTGATTCCTCAGATGCCAAAATATCAGAAAAAGACTTGATTAATTTGCCTTTTTCAAAAGCTGAGATGAACTTTAAAAACCTTTAGATACTTATGAAATCTATACTCGTAACAGGTTCGAATGGTCAGTTGGGTAATGAAATAAGACGCTTAGCTGAAAATTTCGATTTAGATTTTATCTTTACAGACGTTTCTGAACTGGATATTACTGATGAAGCGCAGGTTAATACCTTCATTCGTGATCTAAAACCTGAGTTTGTTGTAAACTGTGCCGCTTATACAGCCGTCGAGAAGGCAGAAGACGATCGTGAATTTGCATCTCTCCTGAATGCGAAAGCACCGGGATTTCTGGCAGAATATTGTGCAAAATACAATGTCAGGATGATTCATGTGTCAACAGACTATGTGTTCGATGGCAAAAACTATAAGCCCTATTGTGAGGACGACCGGGTAAATCCGCTTTCTGTTTACGGGAAAACGAAATTAGAAGGCGAGATCCTTGTTAAGCTTGCTTTAAAGAATTCAATGATAGTCAGAACCTCATGGTTATATTCATCTTTTGGGAATAACTTTGTTAAGACCATGATAAAGCTGGGGAAATCGAAAGATAAAATCACCGTGGTAAGTGATCAGATCGGGACCCCCACTTATGCAGCTGATCTGGCTTCTTTTATTGTGGATACAATTAACAATACATTAAATGGAACAAAAGAGTTTGTTCCGGGTATATTTCACTATTCCAATGAAGGCGTTTGCAGTTGGTATGATTTTGCACAGGAAATAATGACATTGTGCAATTTACCCTGTACGGTGTTGCCAATTGAGTCGAAAAATTACCCTGTAAGGGTTGAACGTCCTTTTTATAGTGTATTGAATAAGGCAAAGATTCGTGATACATTCGGAGTAGAAGTGCCTTATTGGAAGACCAGTCTTGTAAAATGTTTGAAAGAAATAACCAAAGAATGATATGGAACAACAAGAAATTCTTGCCTTGGTTGAAAAAAAAGCCTACGAATGGCTGAATGGCAAATATGACGATGCTACAAAAGCAGAAGTGAAACGAATGCTGGCGTGTGAAGATAAAAGCGAATTGATCGACTCTTTCTATAGAGACCTTGAATTTGGTACCGGTGGTCTCCGTGGTATCATGGGAGCTGGTTCCAACCGAATGAATATCTATACCGTAGGGGCTGCGACCCAGGGATTGAGTAATTATCTGAAAGTTAATTTCAGCTATCTCGACGAAATTAAAGTGGCTGTGGCTTATGACAGTCGGAACAATAGTCCCCTGTTTGCGGAAACTACTGCTAAAATCTTTGCAGCAAACGGCATTAAGGTATTCCTTTTCGATGCGCTTCGCCCGACGCCTGAACTCTCTTTTGCCATCCGGCAACTGGACTGTCAGAGTGGTATTGTAATTACAGCATCTCACAATCCGAAAGAATATAACGGATATAAAGCATACTGGAGTGACGGGTCGCAGGTTGTACCTCCTCACGACGGAAATATTATTCGTGAAGTAGCGAAAGTAAAAGTTGATAATATTCTTTTTGAGGGAAATCCGGAGAAAATTATCATGATTGGGAAAGACTTAGATGAACAGTTCCTTGAAAAAGCCGTTTCAGTCTCTCTTTCTCCTGATGCTATTCAAAAACATAAAGATCTTAAGATTGTCTATACACCTATCCACGGAACCGGCGTAAAGCTTATTCCGGAAGCTCTTGCCCGCATGGGGTTCACCAATGTGATTCATGTGCCGGAACAAGACGTGGTAAGCGGAGACTTCCCGACTGTTATTTCTCCTAATCCGGAAGAAACCGCAGCAATGGGAATGGCTATTGCAAAAGCAAAGGAGGTGAATGCAGATATTGTAATGGCTTCTGATCCTGATGCAGACCGAATAGGTGTCGTTTTGAAGAATGATAAAGGTGAATACGTGGTTGTTAACGGGAATCAAACAGCTTTACTTTTCCTTTATTACATCATTACCAGAAGAAAAGAGTCAGGTGATCTGAAAGGAACGGATTATATCGTTAAAACAATTGTAACATCCGAACTGATAGCCGACATTGCAAAAAGAAACCGTGTAGAACTTTTCGATACCTATACCGGATTTAAATATATCGCTGAAGTGATTCGTGAAAACGAAAACAAAAGACGGTATATCGGCGGAGGTGAAGAAAGCTACGGATTTCTTCCTGCAGACTTTGTAAGGGACAAGGATGCAGTTACATCCTGTGCATTGATGGCAGAGATTGCTGCATGGGCTAAGGATAATGGCAAAACACTTTATGAAATGCTTCAGGATATCTATCTTGAATATGGCTTTTCAAAAGAAAAAATGAAATATGTGGTAAAAAAAGGGAAAGAAGGCGCAGATCTCATCAAGTTAATGATGAAAAACTTCCGGTCAAATCCTCCCCGTACCCTTGGCGGATCACGTTTACTTTGCATGAAAGATTATCTTTTCCTCACAGAACGGAATTTGATCGATGGAGAACAGACCCCTATAGAATTGAATTCAACATCTGATGTGCTTCAATTCTTTACGGAAGACGGAACTAAGATTTCTGTTCGTCCTTCGGGAACCGAACCTAAAATCAAGTTTTATATTGAAGTCCGTTCTTCTTTGAGTTCAAGAGCCGACTATGATAGAGTTGATAAAGAGTGCGAAGAAAAGATCGAAGCTGTCGTTAAAGAGCTCGTTAAAGAATAACAGATCGTTGTTCTAATTGACTTTTAAGGTTTTGAATCATTATATGAGGAAGGCTGTCTCAATGAGACAGCCTTTTTTATTGGCTCGCCTCGGTAGGAGCGACAACAAAACAGTAATTGTTTGCTGTGGATCCTGTTCGGGAAATTATTAGCCGAAAGCAAAATTGCCTGTCAGGGAACGGAATATGAGAAAATATTGGAGTAGTTTCTTGTCTGACGAATCGAGAAAGCATATTTAAAGTATATATGGTTGGGCTGATTTACTCATGAAGTAACGGAACGAATTGAGCAGAGGAGAATCTGCAGAGGAGAATATCAATACCTCAGTTCTTCTACTGATTGACTACCGTTAATCTCCCCTTCAACTACCCAATGAATAAAGAAATGGTAAAGGAAGGGTAAAGGGAGGGTAAAG
>JAUZOB010000339.1 GCA_030706665.1 Bacteroidota bacterium | reverse complement strand
ATCGGTTGTATCAAAAGCATTTTAAAAGTCTGGGAGCTGATTGTCAGAAGATATTACAGCTCTATTTCGACAAGGTGTCATTGAAACAAATTACCCAGATAATGGGTTTTAAGAGTGAACTTTACGCAAAGAAGCGTAAATACAAGTGTAAAGAATATCTGGTCAAAAGCATTAAGCAAGACCTGGAGTATAAAAAACATTTTGAAGATGGTACGTAATAATGACTATTTCGCATTGGTTGACAGTTATCTGAATGGAGAACTTGTCGGGGCCGATCTTCTTAATTTTGAAAATGAATTAAGAACTAACCCGGAGCTTTCTGCAGAATTGCACTTACACCATGAAATTGCTGATGCAATGAATGAGAAAGACGTAAGTGATCTCCGTCAATCGCTGTGTGAATTGCGCGATCAGTACAAAACTCAGGAATTACCTAATGATATTGATGAAGAATTTTTCTTCAGTATGGCAGATGAAATTAACGGAATTGAAGAATTAAAGGATTCTTTCAATGATATTGATGAGAAAGAACTTGATAATTTCCTGCATAAGGTACATGTTTCTCAACATCGAAAATCATTAACCGAAACTGTTCATCAGTTGTATAGAAAAGATAACGAAATGAAATATAATGAAGAGGTTCTCTCTCCGGAGGATGAAGCTCTTTTCGAAGATATTGGGAAAGCTATACAGGAACGGGATATTATGGAAATGCGAACTACGCTGCAAGGCATCGCCGCCTATGTTCCTACTCATCAATATAGCTCCGAACAAATTGATAATTACCTCGAAGGTGATATGTCTCCCGACATGGTTGCCTCTTTTGAAGCCGAACTTGCCGATAATGCTGGATTAGCCAAAGATATCAGTCTGTATGCTGAAGTTAATGATGCAATTGGGGAAACAGGTGTAATGAATTTGAGAGCATCTCTCGAACAAATTCGCATAACAGAAAGCTCTACTGCTCGTAATTCGGAAGAAATCGAAGGATATCTTGAAAATGAGCTTTCGGCTGAAATGATGGCTTCTTTTGAAGATGAGTTAATGTATAATCCAGGTTTGGAAGAAGAAGTAAATCTTTATGACGAGATAAATCAGGCAATAGCTGAATCGGATGTTATGGATTTGCGTGCGAAGCTTGAAGATATTCGAGGAATTGAAGAACAAAAGCCAAAGACTAGAGGGATATCCCGTTTCCTTCATGTCAGAAATTCATGGAAAGTTGCTGCTGCATGCGTTGTCGTGTCTCTTGCGCTCAGCGGAACCATGCAGTATTTCTCTTATCAGGGAACTGGTGATTTATATGGCGAGTTCTATTCCAAATACCAACCGTCCGGAGTTTTCCGATCCGGCAGTGCTTCTGAAAGCGTACTGGTAAAAGCTTTGCAAAAATATAATGAGCAAAGGTATAATGAAGCTTTATCCCTATTCAAGATTGTAATCCGACAGAATGCGAATGATCCGACCGGAAATTTCTATACAGGGATGTCTTATCAGGAATTAAAGCAGTACCAGAAAGCAATCTATCATTACGATAAAGTGATTAGAAATCAAGATAACCTTTTCGTAGAGCAAGCTCAATGGTATATGGGGCTTTGTTTACTGCAAACAAACGATAAAAAGCGTGCTGCTTATGTCTTTGGTAAAATTGCAGAGGGTGATGGATATTACAGTCAAAAAGCAAATAAGATTTTATATAAGATAAAATAGGCAATCATTTGTTGGCATTAAAGTTATATCCCTTACAAATATTACTTTACTGTTCAACTCGATTGAATACAATAAGGCAAATAAAGTCAAAGTAATTGAAGTTTTATATTCCTGTCTAAAAGGCTGTGTATTTTTGAATTGTTCAAAACTGGTTTTCCCTTACAAGTTACAGGTTTTGAGTAATGAAAGTTGGCAAATAGATTGTAGACAATCTTAATATACCTCAAACCATCGAGTTTGTGAAATAAATGTGCGTATTCTAAGGCCTTAGGTTCTTTCCTGAGGCCTTTTTTCTCTTCCTGATTTTGATCAAATCATATAGTATCCATGATGCGATTAAGAACAATCCAATAGTGAACAGATATACTTCTTTGCCGGCATATAGCGGTTCTGTATCGCCAATAATAACATAGCTTTGCCAGAAATAAGGATGAGCCATTAATGCGTCTGATTCTTCAAGATGTTTGAGCTTAGCCATACGTAAGGCTTCATCCTTGGATTTCCCTTTTTTAATGAATTCGTAAAAGTTCCCCATGAGATCTGCTGACGATTTATCATCTACTTCCCATAATGTCATCACGATTCCCGGACATCCGGCAAATAAAAATCCCCTTGCCATACTCATTACCCCTTCTCCTTTTTGAAGCTTTCCTGATCCTGTATTACAGGCACTTAAAACAGCAAGTCGGGCGTTGAACTTCATGTTGTAGATTTCTTGTGTGCTCAGAATATTATCGTCTTTGTCCTGATTTTTTGATGCGGTAAATATTAATTTGCTGAACATGGGCATTGAGTCATTTACCATTGTATGCATGGCTAAATGCAATATGTCATAGTCCGGGGCAATCTTCTTGAAGTTGTATTCTGATGCTTGTTTCCCTGAGAAAATATCGGCCCGGAATATCTTTGAGATATTATTGGCTTCTGCAGCAGCTCCGGCTAACGGGAGCAGGTGAGACCAAAGAGTTGGTTGTCTGAAATTCTTTTCTTTTATGGAATAATTAGGAGCAAATGCCAAAACGGAATTTTTTGCTGCTCTCCCTTTTTTCTCCCGGTCGAAAAGAAGAGTTGCAGAATAACTATAGCTAATTGGATAATCTTTAATCAGATAATGCAGTTTGCGAAAATCCATTTTGGTGGTATCGGGCATTTGACTGATTAAAGCATCAAACGGGATGTAGGCAAGCTGGTCGTCAGGAACCACAATCAGATTCTTATCCTTTAGTGTCTTTTGAAATGGTGCAAGGAGTTTGTTATATAGGTGGTACGCTGAAAGACTGTAGTTTTGATAGTCTTTCTTCTTTGTAGCTCCGGCATTGCTGTTAATAAGAAAATGTTGAACGATTTTTACAGCATGATCATAATTTTGATCTGCATTTGACTTTGTAACCTGAAAATTGTCTTTAGAGATTGTAAAGCAATAAAGTTCAGACTTTCCTTCTGACGGTTTTTTCTTGTTAACTACATATTCAACTAAAACATCTTTAATTTTAAGCTTTTGCTGAATTTCATTTACTCCGGTTACTTTGGAGTTGTATTTGAATGAATAATAACGGGGATAGTTTTTTTCAAAATAATGTGTTAAGTCTTCCTGCTCCTGCGTTTTCTTCAAAAGAATATTGGTCCACAGCTTTAACCTGTTCGAATCAGGTCTCCCGGATTGTTTTAATTGAAAGATTTGATCTTTATAGAAACTGATCTCCTGTTTGATGTTTTCTTCCTGAACAAGGAGAGAGTCGGGGATGCCGCTAAAATGTTTTGCTTCCAAATCTCTTATGGAAGAGAGGAATACGGCAGCCTTGCTTCTTTCGGCGTATTCAAAGGCCAGGTACAGGTAGTTGCGGTTGCCGGTATGTTCGTAGAGTTTGTAGGCAGTTTCGATTGTTTT
>JAUZOB010000338.1 GCA_030706665.1 Bacteroidota bacterium | reverse complement strand
GCAATTCGTATAAAGATTCTGACAATGATTGCTCTTAAAACATAGAATCCGATAATAGCGACAGCCGCAGCAATAATTAAAGTGATAATTAAGGCTAAATAGCTGGTATACTGTTCTGATAATTTAAAATCTAACAACCAGTTAAACAAATATTTGATTAAGCTCCTCATATTTAAGATTCTTTCATTTACTAAGTGTGAATGTAATAAAAAAAGCTTCAATTAATTCTATGGTAAAAAAAAGATAAAAGTGATATTCAAACGGATTTTTATTCTTTATTTTGCATTTTTTGGACAATTTAAAAACCATACAGCTTTGGGAACAACAAAATACATTTTTGTAACAGGAGGTGTAACTTCTTCGCTGGGAAAAGGAATTCTGGCATCCTCATTGGCTAAGTTACTTCAAGCCAGAGGATACTCCATTACAATCCAGAAACTTGATCCGTATATCAATGTGGATCCGGGTACGCTTAACCCTTATGAACACGGGGAATGTTTTGTTACTGAAGATGGTGCTGAAACAGACCTTGATTTAGGTTATTATGAGAGATTTCTGAATGTACCTACATCTCAAGCCAACAATGTTACTACCGGTAAAATCTACCAGTCGGTTATTAATAAAGAACGACGTGGTGATTATCTGGGGAAAACCGTACAGATTATTCCTCATATCACAGATGAAATTAAACGGAAGATTAAATTCTTAGGGTCTAAAGGAAAATTCGATATTGTCGTAACCGAGATTGGCGGAACCGTTGGTGACATTGAATCTCTTCCATACATTGAAGCCGTACGACAGTTGAAATGGGAAATGGGCGATGATGTGCTGGTGGTTCATTTGACACTGGTGCCATACCTTGCCGCTTCAGGCGAATTAAAAACAAAACCAACCCAACATTCCGTAAAAGCACTTTTGGAAAGCGGAGTACAGCCGGATGTTCTTGTCTTACGGACAGAACATGACCTTGCGATGAACATTCGCAAAAAAGTAGCTCTCTTTTGCAATGTGGATATTGATTCTGTTGTTCAATCCATGGATGTGCCTACTATTTATGAAGTGCCTTTGATGATGCTGAAGGAGAATCTGGATAAAACAGTTCTCCGTAAACTCGGACTTCCCCTGAAACAGGAACCGGATTTAAAAGCATGGAATGAGTTTATTCATAAATTAAAAAATCCCACCTCAGAAGTCGAAATTGGTCTTGTCGGGAAATACGTTGAACTGCATGATGCCTATAAATCGATTGTAGAAAGCCTTATTCATGCTGGTGCAATGAATGAATGCAAAGTGAAAATTCGCTGGATCCATTCTGAAGTTGTCACAGAAGAGAATGCTGAAGAAACATTTAAAGGCCTGAAAGGTATTCTTGTCGCTCCCGGATTTGGACATCGCGGAATTGAGGGAAAGATTATTGCAACACGTTATGCTCGCGAGAATAAAATACCTTTCTTTGGTATCTGTCTGGGAATGCAGATTGCAGTGATCGAATTTGCACGGAATGTCATTGGCTTAAAGTTGGCAGACTCTACCGAAATGAATGATAAAACACCTTATCCTGTAATTGACCTGATGGAAGCTCAAAAGGATATTACAGAAAAAGGCGGCACAATGCGTTTAGGCGGTTATGATTGCAGAATTGTAAAAGATTCGAATATTTATAAGGCTTACGGTAAAGAGCATTTTAAAGAAAGACACCGTCATCGTTATGAGTTTAATAACGATTACTTGAATGATTTTGAAAAGGCTGGAATGAAAGCAGTAGGGCATAATCCTGACACAAATCTCGTTGAAGTGGTCGAAATTCCGGAGCACCCATGGTTTGTAGGTGTTCAGTTTCATCCCGAATACAGTAGTACAGTGTTGAATCCTCATCCTTTATTCGTCGCCTTTATTAAAGCAGCCCTGACAAATAATTAATATAAGAAACAAAATTATTTATGGATAAAAATACAATAACAGGACTGACCCTCATTTTTTTGGTTATTGTTGTTTTCAGTTATTTTAATCAACCTTCGAAAAAGGAAATAGCTGCAAAACTTCACCAGGATTCTATCCAGGTGGTTGAGGCTCAAAAAGCTAAGAATGCAGAGAAAACTGCTGCAGTCCTTAGTGGTGATAGTCTTGCAAAGGCTGCCAAATCTTCTACAGCCCGCGACACTTCAACGGTTGCTCTTACCCGGGAATACGGTTCTTTTGCTTCGGCTGTGAATGGACAGGAGAAACTGATTACCTTGGAAAATAACCTAATGAAAGTTGTTATCTCCAATAAAGGTGGTCGTATTTATTCTGTTACATTAAAGAAGTTTCAGACTTACGATAAGAAACCGTTGGTCCTCTTTGAAGGATACAATAACCGTTTTGGGTTGAACTTCTTTGAAGATAACAAAAGCATTCAAACCGACAACCTTTTCTTTACTCCTGACCAGAATGCCGAATCTATCGTTGTAACCGGCCCTGAGGTTAAAATAGGTAAGGAAGGAAAAGAAGCTTATAATAAGACAAACCCTGGTGAAACCAAATCATTGTCAATGCGCCTTAATGCAGGGAATGACCAGTATATTGAATACAAATATACACTTCGTCATAATTCATACCTGGTTGGCTTTGATATGATAACCAATGGAATGGACAAACTCATGGGAAATAATTCAAAAATGATGAATTTCACATGGGTTACTAAAATTCCTCGCCAGGAACACAAATCATCTATGGGCGAAGATCGTTATTCTACGATTAATTATCGCTTCGAAGGTGATAAGGTTGAAAAGTTGAGCGAATCTAAATCTGATGCAAAATCTTTAAGAACCAAGGTGCAGTGGATAGGATTCAAACAGCTGTTTTTCTCTTCGGTTCTTATTGCTGATCAATCACCTCTTGTCAGTGCCGAGATTAAAACAGATAAAACAGATAAGGATGATAAATTCTTAGGGCAGTTCAGCGCTGATATGGTAATGCCTTTCGATGGTAAAAATCACGAAGTGCTTCCGATGAAATTCTATTTCGGTCCAAATCACTATAATACGTTGAAACAATATGGGGATGGTTTGGAAGACGAAATTAACCTGGGATGGGCAATTGTTGCTCCGGTAAATAAATACCTGGTTATTCCTGTATTTAACTGGTTGAGGACCTTCATCTCGAGTTTCGGGATTATCATTTTATTACTGACAATCTTTATCCGAATTATCCTGACCCCTTTCACATATAAATCTTACATGTCTCAGGCTAAGATGCGTGTGTTGAAACCGGAGATCGATGAAATCAATAAGAAATACCCTGCCGATAAGCCGGTAGAACGTCAGCAAGCCACAATGGCTCTTTATAAGAAAGCAGGAGTGAATCCTTTGGGCGGTTGCTTGCCAGTCCTTCTTCAGTTCCCGATTCTTGTAGCGTTGTTCTATTTCTTCCCGACATCAATTGAGTTGCGTCAACAAAGCTTCTTATGGGCTCATGACCTTTCGACTTATGATTCGATTTTTAACCTGCCGTTCAGTATTCCATTCTATGGAGATCACGTAAGTTTATTCTGTTTGTTGATGACTGCAACAACAATCATCTCAACAAAACTGACTTCCGGAAATCAGCCAGGGAATGATCAGATGCCCGG
>JAUZOB010000337.1 GCA_030706665.1 Bacteroidota bacterium | reverse complement strand
ATTCCTATATACCAAACGAGTTTTTACTCGTTTGTCCCATTATAAATATCTAATCTTTTCAGTTGTTTCAGTATTGTTGACTTTCCTTTTGCCGACCGTATTTATTGTAGGTCTTATCGTCCGGTAAATGAATATACAATCCGATAATTCGGGCTGGCTGAAGTGTTGATTGAAAAGGCTCATTCAGTCTTTAATGGGAAGTGATCCGGACACTCTCTATTGAAGATGTTCTAATCGAGAGTGGATGAAAAGCAAATTTTTAAATGAATATTCATGAACAGATAGTTACAAAAGATTAAAACTATAGGAGCTTGAATTTCTTAATTAGAAGTATTATATTTGTACCATATTTGGTACACAAAAAGAAAGAGCTATGCAAGTAATCAGTACCCGGGAGTTTAGGGACAACCAAAAAAAATATTTAGACTTGGTCGATCAAAATGAGCGTGTTATAGTACAGCGTGGTCGTAAAAAGACTTACGAGCTAAGACCGCTTTCCGAAACCGAGTATATCCAATCTGACCCTGAAATAATGGAATCCATCCGTCAAGGTATTGAAGATATTAAGGAGGGTCGGGTAAAGAGAATTAAAGACCCTAAAAATATATGGGAAAGTATTTTATAGACCTTTCTGATCGGGCAGTAAAGGAGTTGGCTGCCCACAAGAAAGCAGGGGATAAGACCACAATTAAACGAATAGAACGCATATTGGAGGAACTTTCAGAACACCCCACTACTGGCTTTGCCTCTCCCGAACAGTTGAAAGGAAACTTATCTGGATTTTGGAGTCGGCAAATCAACAAGAAAGATCGCCTTATCTATACCATAACAGATTCGATTGTAACTGTATTCGTGGTTTCAGCAAAAGGGCACTACACAGACAAATAATCTTAATAACAAATTTTTTTATTCCCGAAAATATCAATTTAACTATCTTTGCCCGGTATGAAAAGATGGAAGTTACATATAATGCTCATTTTCATGGCGGGAATCCTTTCTCTTCATGTTTCTGCGCAGCATAAAGAACCTCAGCAAATGGGCGGTTCGCAAGGTAAAGAGAGTCTTAGAAGCAAGCGTGAGCATCAAGAAAAAGAGAAAAAAGATTCAATCCCGGTTCATATTAAAACTTTTACGGTAAATAGAAGCGGATTGGTTAATGAACCAACTACCATTGACTCGACTTTGGAGAAATACCATATATACAGTCCGCTTGAAAAGAAAAGCATTAGTAGTACCCAGTTAGGAAATCTGGGAAGTCCGGCCCAATCAAATGAGTTTTTTAATCGGGCACGGAAATCAGAATTTTATTTCTATCAAAACTTCGAAAGCTTTGCCTTATTCCCCGAAGAAATTAAATATTACAATACCACGGTGCCTTTTACCTTTCTTGAATATAGTCAGAGTGAAAATAAAAGTACGAAAAGTGAGACGCGATTCAATGTCCTGCATACCCAGAATATCAATAAATTTATAAATATAGGGCTTCAATATCGATCGTTGAGATCAATGGGGCAGTATCTGAAGCAGGATACGAAAGATCATGTCATAAATCTTTTCGGAAGTTATACCGGCAAGCCTTATCAGCTTTATATGGCATTCGTTATGAATGATGTCTCTGCTATTGAAAACGGAGGGATGCAAACTGACAGCGACGTTAATGATTACAATAAAAAAACCGAAGATATTTTATTTAGATTAAGCTCGGATGCCCAGAGCAGGGTAAACAGCGCTCATTTTTTTGTGGGACAGGAATACCGTTTGGGCTATTATAAAGATGTCCCGGCCCCCAATAAGAAGAATCCGAAACAAAAAGAAGAGGTTTTTGTACCAAGAGCTAGTTTTATTCATCAATTAACTATTTCGACGGAGAAGAAATCTTTTTCGGATGCGAATCCGGATGAAAGCTATTACAAAAACATTTACATCAGCAAAAATGTTACAGGCGATACAACCCGCTTAGTCCGGTTTGCGAATAGCTTCCAGTTAAAAGCTTATGAAGCTCCTGACCGGAAATATACCTTCGGTAAGTTAGCTTATCTGGATCAGGATATTGTTAAAGTCAAATATCCGGCCTTAGATGGTTATACTCAGAAAAATTATACAAATGTATGGGCCGGTGGAAGAATATTCAGGACCGAAGGGAAATTCTGGAATTGGAGCGCTGACGGGAAGTTCTGCTTCGCAGGGTATAAACGCGGAGATTATTCTCTGGATGGTTATATCTATAAACCGGTAACGATTCTGGGAGATACGGTGAACTTTAGAGCACGTGGAATATACAGAAGTACTCACCCCGACTATCTGCAAGAGCATTACTTTTCAAATCATCGGAAATGGGATAATGACTTCAATTCGACTCAGGAGTTAAGAATGAATTATGAGATTGATCAGAATGGAGATCGTTTTAAGTTGGGAATGAATTATTCATTGATCGGGAACTATATTTATAATGGCACGGATGGATTGCCTGCTCAGGTGGGAAAGGAATTCTCGGTGATTTCTTTTTACACCGATAAGAAGGTGAAACTGGGAAGATTGAATTTGGAAGGACAGGCTGTCTGGCAGAAGGTGTCGAATGACAATTATCTTCATTTGCCTTTATTCTCGGCAATGGGAAGTATTTATTATTATTTTATGCTGGCAAAAGTTATGCATGTTCAATTAGGAACGGATTGCCGCTATTATACCAAATTCTATGTTGATGCTTACGATCCGGCAACTTCGAGCTTCTATCTGCAGAACGAAATGAAAATAGGAAATTATCCGAATATCGATCTTTACGCCAGATTGAAACTGAAACGTACTCAGGCATTCTTTAAACTGATCAATGCCGCTGACGGATTAATTGGCAAGAATAACTTCGGAGCATTGCATTATCCGATGAACCGACTGACCTTCCGTTTGGGTTTATCCTGGACTTTCTATAATTAGTATTTGAGAAGAATATTTATCTCTTAATTGAGAAGCGTTTCGAGTTCTGCAAGGATCATTGCAGTTGCACCCCAAATGATTTCATCCCGGTAATAATAGCAGGGAACTGAGAGCATTCCGGTTACAGTTTTAAGTTCGACTGTCTTTTTGTTCTCATCACTTAATATGTCAAGAGGTAGTTCCAGGATGCTGTCAACTTCAAATGAATGGGGAATAAATTCAGGTTTTGAATGCATAAAAGCCAAAATGGGCGTAATGTGAAACTTACTGACCGATAGGTATAATTTTGAAAGTCTTCCAAGGATTTGAACGTCTCCCGGTTTTATTCCGATCTCTTCGCGGGCTTCACGCAATGCTGTATATTCATAGGAGGTATCTTCCTGTTCGTATTTGCCTCCCGGAAAGCTATATTGTCCGGCATGATCTCTCATTGTCATCGGACGTTTAATCAGGCAGAAACATATATTGTCATGTTTGGGGTAAAGCAGTACCAATACCGCACTTTCGCGAACAGCGTGCAGCTCGTCATTGTCTGCGATCATTGCACGTCCCGGAGGAACCATTTTAACATGAGCTGTCAGCCCCGGAAGTGGTTCCTGAAGTTTTTGCTTTAATCTAAGAATTAGAGATTCAAACATGTCAATAAAATTAAATGCTCCGAGATTTTTCGGAGCATTTAAT
>JAUZOB010000336.1 GCA_030706665.1 Bacteroidota bacterium | reverse complement strand
TAAATCCAATGAGTTTTAGAAGGAGTTTTCTAATTAGTTAATCAATTGCAATTCAAACAGTAGCACAATACGCCAACATCCGTTAGTGAACACGTGAAATAGCAATTAATTTTATTGCTAAATATTTAAACTTCCGTTTGTAATTATTGCATGCTTGCATTCCCATCCTTAATTATCTCAATGCAAGGCCTATAAGATTCAATATAACAAATAGTCCCCTCTATAAAGGCAACCGATTTCTGTTCCATTAAATATTATAAGTCCTTGATTAATTACGAACAAGAGCCGCTTTTATTCCCCAATAAATTAAACGCGGGATGAGAGTGATTGCATATAGCACAATGCTAATTGCAAAGACGACCAAAATTTCTGTCCATAACTCTTCCCACTTTGTCTTATATGTTAATATGGCAAAAAAATTCGATCCCAGAGCGATTAAAAAAGAGAAGGCATAGATAATCAATTCAATTTTTTGCCTTTTAGTCGTAATTATGATTTGAATATCTTTCATATTAAACAAAGTTTAAATAAGGAATTTTATACTCTTGCGGAAATTCTACGACCCGTTTTTCATCCATGGCTTGTAATCCCAATAAAGCCAACACTCCTGAATAATAAGCTTCTTCAACAAGATTCTTTGCCTGTGTCCCCGTTATTACAGAATGACAAAAAGCAGCAACCATGACATCCGAACCATCATCAACAGCTCCAACGGTACTGGCGCCATCATGCTTTACTGCGTTTGCCACAATTAATTCCCCTTTATTTTTAGAAGCAGACTCAGGCACCCAGCTTGTACCGGCGACCGCAACATTATCAAATACTTCATGTTCAATTTGATTTACAAATTGCAGAATTCCGGGAGCGGGAGGCACTGATTCAGGATAAATTTTACCACTTGACAGTTCAATCGTACCGTTATGACCCAGAATCTGTTCTTCCATTCCATAGAATTTATTGGAGATAATAGACTCAAAAGTCATCTTCACCCCATTCGGATAATGATAGATTACAGATACACTGTCATACACTTCACGACCGTCTTTCCAATAAACAATATCACCGCTTCCCATAACATAATCAGGAAGAGCTTTTAACACCCAGGTTCCATTTTGCAGCTGATGGCAAGCCAATTCTGTCATTAGCCCTCCGGAGTAATCTTTATAAAGTCGCCAATTTATTTGACGTTCCAAAGATGGATTCGGAAGTGGTCGACGCCAATCATTATTTCTGAACCAATAATTCCGAATTCCGACAATATCACCAATATCTCCGGAATGAATCAT
The DNA here is from genome assembly GCA_030706665.1 of Bacteroidota bacterium. Classification (GTDB taxonomy): domain Bacteria; phylum Bacteroidota; class Bacteroidia; order Bacteroidales; family Prolixibacteraceae; genus JAUZOB01. Next base: position 2,355 of record JAUZOB010000336.1, on the reverse strand, counting down.
CTCCATGGCTTTGATATATTTGCGATCGAAAAGACGCTGATGTCCAATATACAATACTTTTCCTGTGCGTTTCCAAGTATCATACATTGCTTTGCACTCACTAATCGTTCGAGCCATCGCTTTTTCGCTAAATACATGTTTCCCGGCATTTAGCCCATCAATTGCGATGGGAGCATGTAAATATAACGGACAAGCGATGAGAATACCCTGTACTTCAGGAGAAGCCAACACATCATGATAATTACTATACAATTTAGCCTTTGGACAGAGGGCCGCAGCTTCATCCAAATGAGGTTTGTAAATATCACAAAGTGCAACAATCTCTGCATTTGGGGTATTCAGCAAATTGTTGATATGATACTTCCCTCGCGATCCTGTTCCGATGATCGCAATCTTTGCTTTCTCTCCTTTGATTTCATTCTGAGATTTTGCAGTACAAGATTGCAACCATGGAAAAGTGGACAACAATAACCCACTTCCTCCAATCGCTCCGAGTCCCTTTAAAAAGTCTCTTCGACCGATGTCTTTTGAATCCATTGTTCTGTTTTTTTCATTATAGGATTAATAATTGAAATTCCTTCTTCGCTGTAAAAAATAGAATTTGCTTTATATTCCGGAAAATTAGTTAGTATTTGTATCCTTTCATTTTCATTACCCGCAAAAAGTGCAGTGGAAAGGACTTCGGCAGTCAAACCAGACTTTCCCACCACAGAAATCATAGATAATCCGGTTATGACCTGATGTGTCTCCGGAGAGATAATATGCTCCGGATGCTGCGGAACATTCCCTGAAACGGATAAAGCCTGATCTCTCAAGTCAAACACCTGAATACTCTCTCCTTTCCGAAAAGGATGCTCCACCCCCAATCGCCATGAATCTCCATAAGGATGATGTCCTAGTGCAAGGATTGAACTGTTCCCGAAATTAACAAGGCAATTTTCAACCTGCTCTTCTTTTAATAAAATCTCTACCTTCTGAATTGTATAGCCTTTTGCAAAACCACCCAGATCAATCCGTATATCCGGATGAACAAATGAGACTGTCTTTGAAGAGGTATCTAATGTGAATTTTTCTTTTAAAAATGGTTGTGGGGAAAGAGAGTTAATGCCCACATCAAAGAATCCGTTCGTCCGTTCATAATAAGAGAGACAATACTCCATGATTTCAAACATCTCATCATCAATCTTCAACGGACGAATTCCTGCAGCATGATTTAAAATACTCAATTTACTGTGTGGGTCAAAACGATTTAACCACTCCTCTAATTGCAAAGTATTTTGATAAATCAGATTGGTAAGCCTCCTGGATTTTTCTTCAGTCAATCCGGGGAAGATTATTTCCATACGGGTATGCATCGCATAAAAAGAAGCGTAAGCAATTGGCACCGAAGGGTTCTTCTGACTATACTGAAAATGCAACATGGTTATAAGAGGTTAATTATAATGGCTTCATTTTTACCTACAAAAACCGTTCCCTGAATTTCAAGTTTAATAGTGCACGATAAAACAAATAATAACAGAGATCTCTTTTTCATCTTCTCATTCTTTAAAAGCTTTTCTATTATCATCTATATCAAACATAACAAATCAGAAGTATTGAATTCATTCTGTCATATACAACATATACCAGAAGGGACTAAAAGTAAAAAATTTAGTGGAGAATATTAGCGGATAAATTTTATTAAAGCCCACCCAAACAGAGTTCAATTATTATCCAATCAAAATGCATGGGGGGAAGTAGCTTGTAATTACTCTCAAAAGAATACAAATAGTCTTCCCTCCCCATCTTTGCAAAAACTCAAAATTATCCTTTAATTGTATTTGGTGTTTGTAGTATGACATAATGTGTATAAGGATATTTTGAATGTAAAATTCTCACCCGACTTGAGATTACATTCACCACTAAAAGAATTACATTCTAAAAGCGTTATAGATTCAGGAATAAAATAAAAAAGGCTGACCTCTGGAAAGGTACAGCCTTCATAATTTGATTTGGGTTACCAAATGGATTGAAAATGTCTGAAAATTTAATCATAAAATTTGGAATATAATGATTCCAAACAAAATATTTTCCGTTTAACGACTTTACATTATTCTCCGGCTGTATATTTCGACAGATTCTTCACAAAGAATTTATTCGATACTTTTAAAACAGTACCGTGTCTTACTCCTTTCGGAAAATCAATTTGATCTGAGATGTCTTCCCAATTCACTAAATCAGTTGAGCGAACAGCCCCATATTTTCCCTGAGTATATTTATCAAAATACACGATCCACACTCCATTTATATAAATGGAGGTAGGCCCCTCCGCCCAATAATTTCCGGTAATGGGTTTTGATGGCACATTGTAAGGGC
>JAUZOB010000335.1 GCA_030706665.1 Bacteroidota bacterium | reverse complement strand
TAATGCAAGGACACATCCGAAACAGTGGAACAAGGGGACACAAACGAGTACCTTATCATCTTTGGTGTAATGCATACATTCACCGACAGTATATCCATTGTTGAGAATGTTGTGGTGCGAAAGCATGACCCCTTTCGGAAATCCAGTGGTTCCCGAAGTATATTGCATATTAACAGTATCGTGTGTATTAACCTGACTTTTTACTGCTTCAAGTTCAGCGTCATCAATATGACTGCCTAACAATAGAAGCTCAGCGGTGTTGTACATCCCTCTTCTTTTTTCCTGTCCGATGTAAATTACATTCTTAAGGAAGGGGAATTTAGCAGAGTTCAGGTTGCCTCTTGTGTCTGTTTTTAACTCGGGAACTAACTCTAATACCATTTTGATATAGTCACTGTCGCGATAACCTCCCACCAAACAAAGAGTGTGAAGATCGGCATTGTTCATTAGGTATTCGAGTTCCGCAAGCTTATAATTAGTGTTTACTGTAACCAGTACGGCCCCGATCTTTGCGGTCGCAAACATGAAAGTAAGCCAGTCCGGAACATTTTTTGCCCAGATACCTACATTGTCGCCTCTTTTAACTCCAATGAATAATAATCCTTTGGCCAAACGGTCGACACGATCGTTAAATTCCGCATAAGAGAAACGAAGGTCACGATCAGGATAAACCATGAAATCATGATCTGGTGTTTCTAATGCATATTTCTCGAGCAGTTCCCCGAGGGTAAAATCATATAGCTGCATATTTTCCGATCTAAAGTTAAAGGGAGAGAATTATAAAGGAGTATAAATGACAGCAAGAATTTTAGCTGCTTTATCACTACCGGCATGTACGTTATGAGCAACAATCGAATCATAATAGATACTGTCACCTTCCTTTATGTTGTAGACTTGTTTCCCGTAATTGATTTCAACTTCGCCTTCGAGAACGTAAATAAATTCTTCACCTTCGTGTGAAGAGAGCTTATAATCGCTGTTTATAGAAGGTTCGATATCAACAATAAATGGTTCCATGTGGCGACCGGTCTTCCCGCTTGCCAAGGTGAAAAAGTCCAGGTGTGCTCTGGCTTCGCTAACTCCATTTGAAAAACTCATACCTTTAATTTTTTGATTAGATTTTGTGACTACCGGGCCCAGATTCTCCTGATCGTCGAGAAATGTTCCAAGTCTGACTCCCAGTCCTCTTGCTATTTTAATTAGCGGGCCTAATGAAGGTGCCAGTTCCATCTCTTCAATGTTTACAATCTGTTCTGTGTCCAGATCTGTTCTTTCAGCCAGTTCCTCAAGACTAATATTCTTCAGCTCTCTGACCTTTTTGATTTTTTTCCCGACTCCGTTAGTCATAACTTGAAATTTACGTTGTTGATAAATCGTAATTTAAAACTCAAATTCGCTATCAATTTAACTACAAATACACCCTTGTTTCTTTTAGAATATAAAAATAATCAAATCTATTAAAAAAAACTAAAAATATACAGGATGTATAAAAATTCACAATCCAGCATTATGCTATCATATGACCACAAAAATAAGCCTTTATTTGGCGATGGGTTCCTTTTTGGATCAAGCTTTACACTTTCTTAAAAACACGACAAAACTCCTTTTATTTAATGGATAGATTCCTTTCTTTTGTACTTATAGTGTTTACTCCGATTTAAATTATTGAACTATGTACGGAAAAATCAAGGAAGACTTATTGAAAACTTTAGCAGAACTCAAAGAACAGGGGTTGTATAAAGTTGAACGAATTATTATTTCTTCCCAAAATTCAGAGATTGAAGTTGCGGGAGGGCAGAAAGTGCTAAACTTTTGTGCAAATAACTATTTGGGGCTTGCTGATCATCCTGAAGTTGTTCATGCTGCACAAAAAACCATGGAAGAATGGGGATTTGGTCTTTCCTCTGTGCGTTTTATTTGTGGAACACAACAGATTCATAAAGAATTGGAAGCGAAAATGTCGGAGTTTCTCGGAACAGAGGACACGATTCTGTATTGTGCTGCATTTGATGCAAATGGGGGTGTGTTTGAACCGCTGTTGGGTGAAGATAGTGCCATCATTAGTGATGAACTGAATCATGCTTCAATAATAGACGGTGTCCGGTTGTGTAAAGCGAAAAGGTTCCGCTATAAACATTCTGATATGAACGAGCTGGAACAATGCCTTAAAGACTCTCAGTCATCGCGTTATCGCATTATTGCGACTGATGGCGTATTTTCCATGGATGGAGATATAGCCCGATTGAACGAAATATGCGATTTGGCAGATCAGTATGACGCTCTGGTTATGGTGGATGAATCACATGCCACCGGGTATATTGGCAAAACCGGACGCGGTACTGCTGAGCACTGCAATGTTATGGGACGTGTCGATATTATTACGACTACCTTCGGAAAGGCTTTGGGCGGCGGAAACGGCGGATGTACTTCCGGAAGAAAAGAGATTATCGAGTTGCTTCGTCAACGTTCGCGTCCTTACCTCTTCTCAAATACCCTGGCACCTGCAACAGTGGGGGCATCGCTTAAGGTTCTTGAGATGCTGAATGCTTCATCTGCATTGAGGGATAAAACAATGGAAAATGCCCAGCGATTCAGATCTAAGATGGAAGCAGCAGGTTTTGATCTTGTAAAGGGCGATACGGCAATTGTTCCGGTTATGATTTATGATGCCCCTCTTGCTGTTAAATTTGCGAACAGACTTCTTGAAGAGGGTATTTATGTCATCGGATTTGTTTATCCGGTGGTCCCTAAAGGAAAAGCGCGAATCAGGGTTCAGCTTTCAGCTGCTCATTCTACAGAACAGGTAGATCGTGCCGTCGATGCATTTATACGCGTTGCAAAAGAATTGAAGATCATTGCTTAACTGACAGACAATATTTTCTACCGGAAGGGTGGCTGACAATATTTCAGTTCACCCTTTTTTATTTTATTTTTTTCGATAAAAAAACGTTTTTATTCGAAAAATACGATATCGTATTCTGAAATTTCGTTTCTTTGGATCAGATTTTGTACTGTAATAGGAAATTGTAAAAGTCTAAAACGAATTAGTTATGGGTCAAGTAGAGAGAAAGTTATACAAAGTACTGAGAAATGTAGGGGTTGGGAAGCACATAATCATTGGTGCCCAAAACCGCGAAGAACTCTTTCTGGACGATCTGGATGCTCTTCTGCTGGTTTATTATTTTGAATCAGAATTTAAGGTTGAAGTAAAAGAAGGAGATTTAGAGATTCTAAATACGATACCTCAGGTCGGAAACTTTCTGACCGAGAGAAAAAGCGCATAATTGTCCCCTTGCAATAAATCAGAGAAGAGAGGATGTTCCATTTTTGGAATATCCTCTCTTTTTATTTTAACATGATCCTAAATCCAATACACATTAACCACTGAAACTATTTTGATCTACCATGATGCCACCTTTGCGCTACCCTTAACTTACCAGGGGGGTAGAGTAAGGGTAGGTTGAGGGTAAACAAACGGTAAAGCAAGTAGGTTGTGCTTTACTGAAATCAGTATACACATTTATGATGATTTTATCGCATAAGGATTCATGGTATTAAAATATACGCATATATAAAACTTCATTGGAAACATGCAATAGTGAACGGATCTTTACAAGTACAAAGAGCCTTAAAATGGTTCAAAAAGGGGAC
>JAUZOB010000334.1 GCA_030706665.1 Bacteroidota bacterium | reverse complement strand
ACAGATTGATATAAGTCAATGGAATCATAAATGCCAGCGCAATAAAAACAAGTTTCTTTTTATCAAAAGTGCGGTTTATCCAAATTGAATAAGCCGTCAATCCCAGGAACACAATAATACTGGTATTTCTTTCATAAAAAAGCACATCTTTCGCACCAAATCGAAAGAAAGAAGGAATTTCCATAAGAAAACCGGTAAGCAGACAAGTTACAATCAGGACTAATACATCTAATCCAGGAAACTTATTAGCTTTCGACTGTGCCTTATCATATACAAGCCTTATTTTCCAATACCTTGCAAGCTCTGCATTGTTGATATCTGTATAAATAGAATCAAATCCGGATGCAAAAGATTTTTGATCTTCACGGTATAACTTTTCTAAACTCTCAGGATCATTCAAATTTTCTCTGATTTTATCGGCAATTTCCATTTTTAGTCATTTAATAAGGTCAATATCATAGATATCTAAAATAAGTCAACTTCGACACTTTTTCAGCTTTATGTAAATTTATCAAACAATACATCAAAATGAAAATAAACTTGTAAATGTTGTGTGACTTTTTAAAACCCAATTCATTAGGACTTTGAATTATTTATTCATAAATTACAATCTAGTAGAACTGAACCTGTTTCGGTTTCGAAAATCAGAGCAGAGCTCATTTTTCATATCCCTATTTTGCATTAAACAATATCGCTTATGAGAACAAAATGGGTTATAACAAGTTTTATCTGTTTATTGAGTATAGTCCTCCCTGTCCAAAAACTATATCCTCAGGAATTATCGGCTAAAGACATTATCAAGAAAGCCGATGATAAAGGGCGCGGACTTACCAGTAAAGGCAAAATGACATTAACGATTATCCGCCCCGACTGGTCAAGAAGCATTTCATTGAAGGCATGGTCAAAAGGTTCCGATTATTCGTTGATTTATATTACTGCTCCTGTCAAGGAAAAAGGTCAGGTGTTTCTGAAACGAAAGAAGGATATGTGGAACTGGGTTCCTTCTATCGAACGACTGATTAAAATTCCGCCTTCTATGATGATGCAATCGTGGATGGGTTCTGATTATACCAACGACGACCTTGTTAAAGAATCTTCTATTGTAATTGACTACACGCATAAATTGCTGGGCAAAGAGAAGGTCAGAGAAGTAGAATGTTATAAAATAGAACTTCTCCCATTGCCAGACGCGCCTGTCACATGGGGAAAGATTATTACCTGGATCTCTGTTAACGGCTTTGACCAATGGAAAGCTGCTTTCTATGACGAAGACATGAAACTTATAAATGTGATGAATGCCTACGATATAAAAAGGATGGGGGATCGGGAAATACCAACCCGATTAGAAATTGAGCCGGTAAGCAAAAAAGGAAATAAAACCATATTCGAAATCAACAGTATAATTTATAATCAACCGATCTCGGATAGTTTCTTTTCGCAACAAAATATGAAGTCCATTAAATGATTAATCAGCGTTTATGAATGATTATATCAAACTGGCATGGCGAAATTTGTGGCGGAATAAACGTCGCACACTGATTACTGCTGCATCCATCTTTTTCGGGGTAGTATTATCTTCCTTTATGTCTTCCATGCAGGAAGGTTCTTACGCCCAATACATTAAAGCGATTGTAAATTTTTACTCAGGATATATACAGATTCACGAGAAAGGATATTGGGACGAAAAAGTCATTAATAACACCCTGGAATATTCTTTGATTAAGACAAAGCTAAGACAGGTGAAAGGGATAACGATAGCCACTCCGCGTTTGGAAAACTATGCATTAGCTTCTTCTGAAGAAATCACCAAAGGTGTCGTTGTAATAGGAATAGCTCCGCAAAGAGAAGACAGCATTACGACCCTTTCAAAAAAGATAGTAAAAGGAAGATATCTTAAGAACGGAGACAACGGAGTACTGGTGGGAAGTACACTTGCAAAATATCTGAATCTTACCGCTAATGACACCCTTGTATTGTTGAGCCAGGGATATCATGGAACAAGTGCTGCCGGTAAATACCCGGTACGGGGTATTATCAAACAACCTTCTCCCGAACTTGACAGAACTGTGGTTTATATGGATATAACCAATTGTCAGGAATTATTCTCAGCCCGGGATCGGCTTACCTCACTCGTAATCATGGTTAAAAATCCAGATGACGTATTAACCGTAAAGGATGAGATTGCATCAAAAATAGGGCATGATTTTGAAGTAATGGACTGGAAACAATTGAACAGCATGCTTTTAAAAGAGATTGAAAGTGACAGGGCCGGTAATGTAATTACCAAAGGGATACTTTATATGGTTATCGCATTTGGGATATTTGGTACGATTACGATGATGACGATTGAAAGGAAGAGGGAATTCGGAATTATAACTGCCATTGGAATGCAGAAATACAAACTGAGTTACATCCTGATGATGGAAACAATATTATTAGGACTAATCGGTGCTATTACAGGAATTGCAGCCAGTATCCCGATCATTTTTTATTTCTCTTTTCATCCCATTCCCCTTACGGGACAAGCCGCCGAAACTATGTTGCAGATGGGTTTCGAACCTGTTATGTCATTTTCTGTAATGCCATCGATCTTTTATAACCAGGCTCTTACAATTTTCATATTCACATTAATCATCGGATTGTATCCTGTTTTCAATATAAGCAGACTTAAAATAAATAAAGCATTGCGTAGTTAACCTATAAATTATCAAGATATGATCGCATCATATGCATGGCGAAATTTGTGGCGTAACAAACTCAGAAGTTCCATTATCATTACTGCTGTAACGCTTGGAATTTTTGCCTGCACCTTTTTGATTGCATTTGTAAACGGAATGGTCAACGAACGTATCCACACTATTATAAGCACAGAATTAACTCACATTCAAATTCATCAACCCGGATTTCTGGACAACAATCAATTTTCACTTCTTATAGAAAACGCTGATAGTATTGTAAAAAGGGTTCGACAGGCACCGCATGTGCTTGCTGCAAGCAAAAGAGTCATAATCAGCTCAATGATCGCTACCGCAGAAACGGGCACAGGTGTTAAGATTACCGGTATTGACACTCAGGATGAATGTAAAATAACCAGCCTCAGCACAAAAATCATTGAAGGAAGATATCTGGATGAAACAAGTAAGAATCCTATTCTGATTAGCGAACGTCTTGCATCGAAACTAAAAGTCGGACTAAGGAATAAGATTATCATCACAACTCAGGACATTAACCAAAATATCGCAATGGGTGCATTCCGGGTTACAGGCATATACCGAACGGACAATATGATATTTGACGAAGCAAATGTATTTGTCCTGAATAAAGATATCTGCAAACTGACAGGCCTTGATGAACACGATGCACATGAAATTGCCATCTTATTGGATGAAAATAAAAATACGGAAGCAGCAACTAAAATAATATCCGGGTACTTTCCGAATCTCGAAGTAAAAGACTGGCATATCCTTAGCCCTGAGGCAGGTTATCTGATCAGTGCAATGAACCAATACATGTATATCTTTTTAATCATCATTCTCCTTGCATTGTGCTTCGGCATCATAAACACTATGTTAATGGCAATTATGGAACGGGTAAAGGAATTGGGTATGCTCATGGCAATAGGAATGAACAGATTAAGAGTTTTTACAATGGTTATGCTCGAAACGGTTTTCCTTTCTATCACAGGTGGCATTT
>JAUZOB010000333.1 GCA_030706665.1 Bacteroidota bacterium | reverse complement strand
GCTTTGGCATAGCGAACGACGATGAGACTGTAGTTCATAGCATCGTTATTAGTTCATTTTTAAATCATCAAAGATTTTCTCGGCCAGTCTTTTTTGGCTTCTGTTATCCTCCAGCTCTTCCCGAAGAATCTTTTCTGCAATCTGAATGGAAAGATCAGCAACCATTCCACGAATTTCTAACATGGCTGATTTCTTCTCTTTTTCAATTGTATGCCTTGCTTCTTCGACAATCTTCTGAGCTTCTTTGGTCGCCTGATGTCTTGCTTCATTGATGATTTTGTTCTTTAGAACTCTTGCCTCATTTAGAAGAACATCACGTTCCTGCATGGCCTTTTGCATGATCTGTTCATTGGTAGCTTTGAAAGCAACCATTTCTTCACGCGCCTTTTGAGCTGCGGTAAGAGAATCGTCGATAGATCTCTTTCGCTCTTCCAGTGCGTTAAGTAGTGGCCTCCAGGCAAACTTCCTTAGAATTGCAAAGGCAATGAGAAAGACAAACAACATCCAGATGATTGTCCCTGAATTTGGGTTAACAAATAAATCGAGCAAATAAAAAGTCATAGCTCATTGATTTGTGTGTCTTCCTAAACCTGCAGAAGATCGGACTGTCCGAAATTCTGCAGGAAGGAAAACATCGTTTACAAGAATAAGATTAAGACGCAAATACCAATAGCCAAGAAGGCTACTCCTTCTACAAGAGCTGCAGTCAGAAGCATGTTTGAACGGATATCTCCGATAGCTTCAGGCTGTCGTGCAATTGCTTCTAATGCTTTACTACCAATCAGCCCGATACCGATACCGGCACCTACTGCAGCAATACCGGCACCGATACCGGCACCTACCTTAGCAAGAGCTACGTCTGCGAGTAATACTGTAAGAATTGATAACATAGTTTAATAATTAGTTGTGTTGTTCATTATTTTCAACAATTGACATTCCAAAGTATAGGGCCGAAAGTAGTGTGAATACATAGGCCTGTATGATTGATATTAGAACATCGAGCAGAACCATAAAGAGACTGAAGAATACCGAAATCGGAGATACTGCATATCCGACAATCGCTCCATATCCCTTTGAAAAGATAAAGATAATCCCTATAAAGATAGCAACAACCATGTGTCCTGCCATCATATTCGCAAAAAGTCGGATCATAAGGACTATCGGGCGGATAATCATACTTAGAAACTCGATAAACGGGAAGAAGGGGACCGGGAATTTCATCCACATCGGTACACCCGGATTAAAGATTTCCTTCCAGTAGTTTTTGTTCCCTGTAAAGGTACTGATAACAAATGTGATCATTGCCAGTACCAATGTAATGGAAATATTCCCGGTTACATTGGCTCCGAATGGGAATAACGGAATTAACCCGCACAGGTTATTTAAAAGGATGAAAAAGAAAAAGGTAATCAGAATAGGCATATATCGATCGTATTTCGGACCGATGGAAGGTTTGGCGATGTCTTCCCGGATAAATACAATCAATGGTTCGAATACGTTCTGAATGCTGCTTGGCGCTTTGCCTTTATTCTTCTTTGCCAGTCTGCCGGCCCAGATTCCAAAAATGATGAGTAATATCGTGTTGAAAAAGAGTCCTGCGACTGTCTTGGTGATCGATAAGTCAAAAGGAAGTTCTGCTTTTGGGTCTGTAGTTTTTCCATCGGGGAGTACTTCTACAATGCTACCTTCATGAGTGCCTTCTGATTCGATCTTGAATCCGTTGTAGGACGTTTCCCCATGTTCGAATTTAGATGACCAGAATGCATTAAATCCTTTCGTTTTGCTGTAAACCATCACAGGGAGAGGGATTGTCATATCGAACTCACCGATAGACATTATATGCCATTCGTGAGAGTCGGAGATGTGATGGATAATATATTTTCCTGCCTGAAATTTCTCCTCTTTATTGCTGCCTGTATTTGATTCCGCAGCGCTAACTGAAATAGTAGCTCCGAATAGAATTAAAACAGCAAAATATAAAACCGCTAAATGCTTCATTGGACAAACTTAAATGATGACCAAATTTAAACGAAAGGTTTGCTATCTTTCTAATTGTTGATCGGAATCTTTCCGTGTATTAAAAAATTGTAAAATCACAACAATTTCAAAAACGGAAAATACGCAATATAAAAATGCAATAATTCCTATAATGCAGATTGCATTTGACCTGTGAATGAACAGATATATTGCAGAGCATATAATGATAAGAAACATTCTGACAGTTCTGGCCAGTGTGAAATTTGTTGGAAACGATCCTGCTCTTTTATGCGAGCTTGTATAAAACATCCAGATAAAAAGTGCAGATATTATTGCAAAGCTAAGAAGAATTAAGAGATAAACAGGAAGATAAAAATCTTTTAATGGGTAGCTGAACAGATAAACTCCCATAAGGATTATCACGCTTAGAAGAATGATAAACCTTTTTCCGAAATATTTAAGAGCGGTGTTCATTTTTGTTTTTTATTAATCCGTTTAAAAGCATAAAAAATTGATAATAGAACAGAAAAGAAGATACAGCTAGCTGCAAAATATGGTTTAGTTGTGCCAATCCATTGATCTAGTTTTATCCCCCCCCATGTAAAAAGTCCGATAATCACCAACATTTCCATCCATAAGCTTGCCATTAAAGCAATCTGCTCTTTGTTTCTCCGGGAATTCTTGTTCTGATTGTTCAGAGTCATTGATGCAAAGAGTTTATTGTTGTGCCTTTTCTCGCTTAATTATACGTCTTAAACCGGTCCCATTTTCATAACTTCTTCGCAAAGGAGCGGTGAGATTTCATTCTCAGTCCGTATTCAAAATGTTATCATATCTTTTAGTCAATTCAGGCTCGTATGATCGGGTGAATAGATTTGTAATTGTATGAATTAATCTTGGCCTAAAGATAGCGAAAATTGTGCTTTGATAATTATGCTTAAGAACATAAGAATTCGAAGTAAAAAGCCTGTTTAAAAAGAAAAATTGTGCTTTCTTACGGGAAATCTGAAGCTGAATTAGGGCCTTGCCGAATGATCAATGTAGATAAGAAATTCTGATTCTCATTTTTGCATATTCTGAGATGACAATAATCCTTTGATTTTGCTATAATTCCCAGATTGATGTCGAAATTTTCAAAATCTAAAAAAACGAAATGCTCGAAGAACTTCTGTGTAATTTTGTAGATAAATCAGAGCCTGAAAATCAGATGAGTTGAAATTGCTCGATTATGCTGGATCCTGAGTCCTGAAAAACTGAAGGAAGGATTGACTGTTTGATGAGGAAAATGATGGTTGTACGTCGGGTGTTGTTCAATTCATTCAAAGAAAGAAGATGCTTCGTAAAGCAAGTTGAGTATCACTAAATCTGAAAATCAAGGAGAAAGTTTGGGGTAGTATAAAAGTAATAGCGATGGATATGGTATCAGGTATGAGTATGATTGTCCGAAAGGATTTTATCAAGTTGCGAGAGTTATATCTTATTTTCGCGTTCAGAAGTTTGCATTGAATACAACTCCGGAGATGAGAACGTAATTCGTCAGAAATTCTGCCTGAACGGTTCCTCTCTTATTTGTAATGTATTCATGATTTAGAATGTGTAAAACGAAAAAGCAGAAATCAGATAACTTTCCCTCTTCCTGAATGAAAAGAAAAAATATCTGATTCCTGCTATCTCAATGCGATCCCTAAAAGAGGGAGACTGGAGATTGATTAAGCGGTAATATCTTTCTC
>JAUZOB010000332.1 GCA_030706665.1 Bacteroidota bacterium | reverse complement strand
ATATTGTTAGAACTAAATAGGGAACAGAATCATTTGAAAATGAATCTTTATAAATCTCATACCGGAGATTTTATTCGTACAATTCTTGAGGAGAAAAGTAAAACCTATGTTGAACCTTTACACCCCCTTTTATTTTCCAAAACTGAATCCGGAACTTTTTTCTATCAGTCGAGAAAAGACGGATATAACCACATTTATAAGTGCAGTATTGACGGTTCTTTCATGAAACAGCTTACTCATGGCAATTGGGAAGTGACAAATCTGTTAGGATTAGACTCCAAAGAACAATATATGTATCTTGAATCAACCCAAGAAAGTCCTTTAGAGCGCCATATTTATCGTTTTGATCTCAAAAATGGACAATCAGTTCGCCTCACCAACGGAGAAGGGATTCATAACGGACTCCTCAGTCCGAATAAAGACGCATTATTAGACAAATTCCAAGGACCTGCAATTCCCAATAGGATCACATTAATTGACACGAGAAATAAAAAAGAATGCATGATTCTGAATGCTGAAAACCCTCTCAAGGACTATCTTTTGGGAGAAACCCGATTAGTTACCATCAAATCAGCAGACGGGAAAACAGACTTGTATGCCAAGATGATACTTCCTCCTAATTTTGATCCCAAAAAGAAATACCCGGTTATTGTTTATGTTTATGGAGGACCACATTCCCAGCTCGTTGACAAATCATGGCTTTACAATGGAATGTTTTGGCAATATTATATGGCCGACCGTGGCTATATTGCGTTCACTCTTGATAACAGAGGAACTAGTTTCAGGGGCAGCGATTTCGAGAATGTCATCCACAGACAATTGGGCATAAATGAAACAGCTGATCAAATGCAGGGAGTTGAATACCTAAAATCATTACCATATGTAGATTCAACTCGAATAGGAGTTCATGGATGGAGTTTCGGCGGATTCATGACACTGAACCTAATACTTCGTCATTCTGAAACATTTAAAGTTGGTGTAGCAGGCGGACCTGTCGTAGATTGGAAGATGTATGAAATTATGTACGGAGAACGTTATATGGATATGCCACAGGAAAATCCTGAAGGATATAAAGAATCTAACATGATTTTAAAAGTCGATAACCTGAAAGGAAAACTTCTTTTGCTACATGGGATGCAGGATGAAACAGTTGTAATGCAACAAAACATCAGGTTTATGCAAGAATGTATAAAAAAAGGGAAGCTGGTTGACTTTTTCCCTTATCCGACACATGAGCATAACGTTAAGGGCATCGATCGAGTCCATTTAATGGATCTGGTCAGTCATTATTTTGAAGAGCATCTGTAGGTGTAAGAAAACCCGGAACAATGCCGTAATCCAAGGAATATGAGTATGTAAATTAAGTAGGATAATTAAAAAAGAAACTGTCTGGAAGGATCGCTTTTATGATTTAAGCTTACAGACTACGACTTAAGATTCCAAGAGCTCTTCGTTAAATGTTTTGATTGATAAAACTAAATTCAATCAGAAGAGTGAGTCTTGATTCAATGCGGTCTGTAAATCCACTAAAAATCAGCAAGACTTTTCAGACAGTCTCTTCTTTTTAATCTAACCGGCAGTAAGGTCCTCAAATTCTATGCTGGAATAATTGCTTTCATACTCTTCAGCATATTCTTCGGACTGATTTTCCCTGATATAATTAACGACTTCCTGAAGTCCTTCTGCAAACTTTTCAAAGTCTTCACGATAAAGAAATATCTTATGCTTCTCAAAGTGAAACTTTCCTTCATCTTCAAAACGTTTTTTGCTCTCGGTTATAGTCAGGTAAAATTCATTTCTCCGGGTAGCCTTGACATCAAAAAAATAAGTCCTTTTTCCTGCTCTCACAGCTTTCGAGTAAATCTCATCTTTGATGTTGTCAGATTCTTCTTTTTTATCAATGCTCTCCATCCTTGTAGTTTTTTAGAATAAACATCTTTTGACGAGTTGCAAGCATTAATAAATATTAATACATAACAACTCTATTTTTCAACAACTGAATAAAGTTAAAAAGAAAAATAATATTATACAAATAAATTATGATGAAAAATGATAATTCCCATAACGTAAAGAATGGGCAAGACTACTTTTCTATTTACGAATATCTTTTTTATAATATTGCATAGCCGTTGGCAATAATTGCTTCAATGAAGCGATCCGGTTTGCATCAACAGGATGAGTACTCATAAATTCGGGTACACTCGAACCTCCCTTTTGAGACATCCTTTCCCAAAAATTTATCGCTTCACTCGGATTATATCCTGCAATAGCCATAAATATCAGTCCCATTTTATCAGCTTCATATTCTTGTTTACGAGAAAAAGGAAGGACTACTCCATATTGGCTTCCCACTCCAAATGCAGTCATATAAAGATTCTGAACCTGCTGCGGCTTCTGAGATATAGCTGTCGATAAAGCAACTCCGCCAAACTGTACCAGCATCCCATCCGACATTCGTTCACTTCCATGGCGAGCAACCGCATGAGCGATCTCATGTCCCATTACTACAGCAATTCCTGCCTCATTTTTTGTATACGGAAAGATTCCACTGTAAAAGCAAACTTTGCCACCCGGCATACACCATGCATTCGGTTCACTATTGGAGACCGTATTGAATTCCCATTGAAAATCAGCAACCCTACTGGAAAAACCATTATCCGTCAGATATTTTTCTACTGCTTTTGACAGATTTTTCCCAACCTTTTTAACCAATAAAGCATTTGCATCATTTATAACTTTGTTAGTATCAATAAAAGATTTATAGCCGGTTAAGCTCATTGAGACCATCTCTGACTCAGGAACAAGGCTTAATTGTCTTCTTCCGGTAAGTGGAACAGTACTACATTCTACGATGAGAAGTGAAAGAAAAATTGCGCCTAATAAAACACCTATTGTTTTAATCTCAATTTTTTTCATAACATACAGCTTTTATTAATCCTTTCGTTTCTATTTGAACAAATTTATCTCCATTTTTATCAAATATCAACTTTCAGAAGAAGAAAAACACAAAGCGGGCTACACAATTCATTCATGTGTAGCCCGCTTTGTTTCATATTCTATGGAAAATCTACTTGTAGATTTCTTTTTTAGCCGAAAGCAAGGTATTTAAGATTAAAGAAGTAATAGTCATCGGACCAACACCTCCGGGAACCGGAGTAATGTAACTACATTTCGGTGCAACTTCCTCAAATTTCACATCTCCTTTTAATTTCCAACCTGACTTTGTTTTGGTAGAAGGAACTCTGGTTGTTCCTACATCAATTACAACAGCCCCTTCTTTAACCATATCTCCTGTTACAAATTCGGGAGAACCGATTGCTGCAACAATAATATCAGCCTGAAGACACATCTCTTTCAGATTTGCAGAACGGCTATGACAAACTGTTACTGTTGCATCACCGGGATATCCTTTTCTGGAAAGCAGTATACTCATAGGGCGACCCACAATATTACTCCTTCCAATAATGACGCAATTCTTTCCCTTTGTTTCAATCTTATAGCGCTTCAGTAACTCCATGATTCCCTGAGGTGTTGCAGAAATAAACGCAGGGGATCCAATTGTCATTCTCCCTACGTTTGTAGGATGAAATCCGTCGACATCTTTACGTGGATCAATCGCTTCCGTAACTTTCTCTTCTGATATATGCTTTGGAAGTGGAAGCTGAACAATAAATCCATCTATATCAGAATCCTGATTTAACTCTTGTACCTT
>JAUZOB010000331.1 GCA_030706665.1 Bacteroidota bacterium | reverse complement strand
CTTATCAGCAGTAGCCATTACTATATCCGGATAATCGGGAAGATACATCCAGTTTTCAAGAGGAAGAAGGGCCGAATTGAATAGTGCGATTGTCTTTCCTTGCCGTTGTATCAGAACAGGAGATAGCCCCTCATTTTGATTCTGGCAAAAACCAAGAGGAGTCATTTGAAACTTACGGATATTCCGATAAGTTTCGATGATACCATTTCGTCCCTGATCGTTACAGTGATTATTAGCCATACACAGATGGGTTATCCCTGCCTTTTTTAATGAAGGAAGCCACATCGGTTCGGCACGAAAGATAAACCGTTTATTTAAAGGAGAAGCGACTGATGTAACCGGACATTCAAGATTGCTGATTACATAATCCATTTGCCTGAACAGAGAGTCTGTCCCTTTAAAAAGAACGTCTGCTCCTCTGTGTTCAATGACATTCCGAACGCCCCGGTCAAGAAGAAGGTCTCCTGTGAAACAAATCTTCAGAACCGGGACGTTGGTTGTCGGGTAGCTGGTAAAGCTTGTAAAAAGTAAAAATAGGATGAGGACTATGCTTCTATTTTTCAACATCCGGACGAATATGATATTTTTTCGTTGACTTTAGGTTCTTTCGTCCCCTTTATGATTAAATCTTTCATCCATGTAGGAATTTGAGGCAGATGTCCTTCTTTAATCCTTTGTTGCCATTGTTGATCAGTTAATCTTGATTGAGGAGGTTCTACAAACTCATAGAAGCTGAATACAGCTCCTTTCGTGAGATAGAGAAGTCCTTGATATTCTACTACTACATAGATATTATTCGCTTGCCCGGTTGCAAGATGCAGTACCCCGTTTTTCTTACAGCCGGATATGTTACGGGTATAAATATCTGTTGTCACAGCAATAGATTTCCCGGTTCCTTTAACATCTGTCCAGTCCTGATAATTTTTACCATCCTCGATAATTGATAAAGTTAGATTTTCAACACTAGCGCCAATGATTTCAATGGTACGAAGTTCTTCTTCCGATAAAGGAAGACCTTTCAATTCTTTTCTGGAGGCAGACAACAGAAAAGCTACTTCATCCTGAATCTCTTTAGATTTCTCAGCCATTTCGGGAGAATAAAGATTGAGTCTTTTTAACAGATTATCTGTGTGTTTGATTAATTCAGACATGCTTTCCCAAAAATTGACGTTAGGCTCTACATAACCAAAACAAATTGGATCGGGGGGACCTCCGCCACCACATTCTGCTGCTTGTGGCTGTTCTGCATAAAGAATTACATCGTGCTTTAACTCTGTATAGGAAGCAAGAGAGGTATTCAGGTTCTTTTTATCCCAGGCTTCTGTTTGCATATAAGAAGGATAATTGCTGTCTTTTACTTGTAACTTGTTTAGCGCTTTTAACCAAAAGTCGTAAACACTTGGAGTAATCGGTCGATATTCCTTGATCCGATTGCTGGCCCATTCTCTTTTCTTCAGAAATTTTGACCAGTTATTGGGATCATGGTAAACACTATCCTGAAGATCTGTTGCAAACTTATTCGCAGCTGCAGCGAAATAATCTATAGCACGTGGATATGCTCTTTCTGCATTGGGAATTGTATCAACCATTTCCTGAAGGATCTCATTGTCGATGAGATATCTGGCCGGAATAAGATTGATCTTATCTCTGCAGGTATTTTCATTTTTAGGTCTTATCTTATTCTTCGTGAGTGCTATATGTGCAATGTTGGAACTTATTGCTTTAATGTTATCCGGATTCTCCAGTTGATTTATATTCCTGATGTTGAGCTTTTGCATCACATCCGAAAGATCAGCAAAAGAAAGATTGTCCGGTTCCCCTACGAGAAAAGAAATGGTTTCGTAGAGTGCTTTATAATAGTTGACTGCGCTTTTACCTTTTGCATCTTTAGCTTTGTTTAGCAGCAAGGTAGAGAATGAAGCTTTTAGAAGAGAACTGTTGTCTTCTCTGCATAAAAATGCATGTTGAAGCCACATGGTCGACATGAAGTATTTTTTCATCTTCTCACTTTCCGCATAATGCCCACGAGGCTTAAAAAGGCTAAATGGGAAGTCGTATCCTCCTGTTTTGATGAGTTTCGGAACGTCGTCTTTACCAGCGAGTATAAGCCGAAGATCGTTATTGAATGCAGCTTGATATGCCGTAGGTACCGGTTTCTTGACTCCTGATAATAAATAAATCGGAATAGCATAAAAGGCCGCAGTATATTCGGCCGCATCTTTTATCATTGGATTAGAACTTGTCTTTGCCACTTTCATAGCTTCAGCATACATGCATTCGACTAATGTTCGTTCGGCCGTAATTAATTTTGTCTTTTCAAGATTACGGAGTACGTACGAAAAATACATGTGATAAAGCTGGAGGAAGAGATCGGTTGTTACAAAATTCGGTATCTGATGATAATCGTTGGCTTCATAAACATGGAAAAGTTGATCATTGTTGGATTCTAAAATCGCAAAGCCATTTTTATTGAGTTTTTCTAAAAAGGCCGGGTCTGTTTTTTCAAACTGAAAAAGATTGACAATGTTTGAGATATTGGGATGATAGGTGTTGTTCTCAAAGTTATTCTTCTTCTTTAGATTGATAAGACTATCGGCTCTACTTACAAAAGCATTTTCTTCACTCGATAGTTCGATAGAAGGAACTACTTTTGTCGTATCTTCTTCATTAGCCCAGTATCTGGCTTCCATAATGGAATCATACCAACAGGTATTGGCAGAATAGAATCCTCTGATTTCTGCATCCATCAGGATATGTCCCTGACGGGCATAAGGTGCCCAGCGTAATAATCTTAATTCCTGAATAGATTTCTTACTAAGATCTTTTTTTAGATCTAAATGGAAAAGGGTATCAGTAGGCGGAATCTTAAATCTTTTTTCAAGTTCAGGAAGCGTCCACTTAGATCCTGCAAAAGAATTTGAACGCTCTTGACTATGGACTGCAATCGCTGCAAGTAAGAGAATGGAGAGAAGTGCTATTTTCATAACTGATCGTTTGTAAGAGGTGTTTTCAATAGTTTATGAATAGTGGTATATGCATCTTTAAGTGTTGTATTTCTCTTTCGGTATTGTATAAATCCTAATCCGAATCCTTTCCAGGTGTATTCAGCTACTAATACTGTCCCATTTTTCTCTTTCTCAATGGTTAGTATAGCCGATTTATTATTCGATTTTTTTACTCTGAAGTCAATTAGGGGTTGTGAGACTCTTGACCCGAGCCATAACGGACGAGGGTAACCTTCATAATTTTTAAAAATGAAGATTCTTTTCGCCAGGTGAGGATCAAACCGTGTTGTTTTAATTACGCCTATCAGGATATCCTGAGACCCATCTCCATCAATATCACCTATTTCTGTTCGATAAATGGGGTAATCAAGGGGCCATCCCGCTTTTAGAATTGATCTATTGTGTGTCTGTGATTCAATATATAGGATGTTCTTATCCTGCTTTTTACTAATAATATAGATGGAGTAATGTATACTATCCTTCAAAATTGATCCGATCGGAATGTTTTTTGACGTATGGGAAGGCTCAACGGTGCTGCCGGTACTGAGAATGGAAAGCATTATTCCAAAGAACAGCAGTATTGTTCTTTTCTTCCTGAAATAGGAATTAGACAGAATAATTCTTTTCATAAGACTTCGACCATTATTTAAAAGACAATCCGCATTGAGAGCGGATTTTTTCCTTGTGTGTTATCTATAGTCAAAATTATG
>JAUZOB010000330.1 GCA_030706665.1 Bacteroidota bacterium | reverse complement strand
GCTCCTGCAGTTCTGACTTTTATGTCATGAAAATAGGTTATTTCCTTGATCCCACTCAGAATGCTATTTATTTTCTGATATGTACTTTCGGGATTTCTGTCTAACAAAACATCAATAGCCTTTTTCCCTAACCGGAAAGATACAAAAAGCACGATGAACGCAACTCCTAATGCTGCAATCGAATCTGCAAAATAGAATCCGAAATTTGCACAAATCAATCCCAACAAAACAACCGATGAACTCCAGATGTCTGTTGAGAAGTGCAGCGCATCAGCTTCAAGAGCCTGGCTGTTATGTTTTTTCGCAACCCGTGATAATGCTCTCGAGCGGGTAAAATCAATAATAATGGAAGAAACGACTACCACATAACTCCACACATTTACGTCAATCTCAGTCTTTCCTGTTGCCAAACGGTGTACAGCCTCGTAAATAATCCAGACACAAGTAATAAGAAGGAGAATTGTCTCAAGAAAAGCAGAGAGATTCTCAACTTTCCCATGCCCGAAATTATGACTCCGATCAGCAGGCTTGTCTGATATCCTGACAGAGAAATATGTAATTACAGCAGCTACAAGATCAAGTCCTGAATGCAGTGCTTCCGATAAAATTCCTAAACTCCCGGTCAATAAACCAATTAGCAGCTTAAACCCGGTAAGGAAGATTGCGGCCAGAACTGATAACCCGGCAACATTTCTTTTTTCTGCATGATTATGCATTACTATCCTGATTTAATAAATGATATAAAAGCACTTCAAATCATAAAATGAAGTGAAACATGAAATTAAGAAAAAGAGAGTGAATAAAAAAATTCAGAAAAGAAAAGCCCACATTGTGTATAAATATTTATTATTCTTAGTACTTATTTTTATTTATATCTTTTTTATAGTTCTTTACCATCTTTTTAAAATCCCTTTCTTTTTTCCTTCTTTCAGCAACCGTAGATTCAAAATGAGCTTTCTCTCTTTCCATTTTCATGTAATTTTCATACGAAGCGTTATCTATCTCTCCGTTATCAACGGCTTCAAGAACAGAACAACCTATTTCATTCGTGTGAGTACAATCTTTAAATTTACAATTTTGAGAAAGAATTATAATCTTTTCAAATGCCTTTTCTAATCCACCCTCAGAAGTATCAGCAATACCAACTTCTCTCATACCGGGATTATCAACTAATATTCCACCGCTTTCGAGAATAAATAATTCTCTGTGGCTTGTTATATGCTTGCCTCTATTGATGCTTGTACTTATCGCGCCTGTTTTCATAACAGTCTTACCTACAAGGTTATTTATCATTGTAGATTTTCCAACACCAGAAGACCCAAGTAAACAATAAGTCTTTCCTCTTTTAAGGATATTTTTTATTGCTTCATATCCATTTTGATTCTCGTTACTGATAGCAATAATTGGAACATCTTTAATCCGTAGTTTAATGTTTTCAATTATTTCAGAGATTCTTTGCTCATCTGCAAGGTCAGTTTTACTAAGCAAGATTATTGGACTAACTTTAGATGAATAACAGATAGTCAGGTATCGTTCCAGTCTATTTATATTAAAATCTCTATCAACTGCTTGAACCAAAAAAGCGTAATCAATATTTGTCGCTATAATTTGAATTTCTCCGAATTGGCCAACTGCTTGTCGCTTAATAATTGAAAACCTGGGTAATATCTTATGGATTATTGCACTATCTGAATCATAAAGTGTCATTGCGACCCAATCGCCTACTGCTGGAAAATCTTCACGACTAACGGCCGAGAAGCGCATATTCCCTGTAATTTCAGCATCATATTCTCCTTGCGCTGTTTTTACTGTATAGCGTTCCTTTTGTTCTGAAATTATTCTTCCTACTTCAAAGCTTTTGAGCTTTTGTTCTATTCTCAATGCTTCAAAATTCTCATTATATCCTAAATCTTCAAGTTTCATTGCAGTTATTAATGATTGATGTCGATTTTTGGTTTGTCTTTTTCTTTCTTTGAAAAAAGATTCTCGAACTCATCGAATTCTTTCTCACTGGTTTAAAAGGCTTTATCTTCATAAAATCTCCCCCTTCTCAGTTGATAAAGCGTTCGGATGTAACTCCAAAGCCATAAAAGGCTCAAAATTCATTTCTTCTTTTGTCGTAATTCCACAATTCTGTGCATTTACTGTAAGTGGCAATTACCAATGGATAATTTATTGTAATTGAGAATGATTCTTCATTACTATTAGTGATTAACCGGTAATGGCTATCAACCCTCTCTAAGTTAATCTTTTCCAATTATACGAAGATAACCATCATATGGTCTTAATTCCATAACATCAAATTCTATCATTTTTTTTCTTACTAATGGCAACGAACCTAATATTTCAAGGGCTTGTTGCTTACTCTCACATTCAAGTACAAGAACTGCATTATGTGATTCGTTGAAATATATTTCTCTTAGCAAGCCGGCAAGATAGATTTGGTACACTTGTCGAGTTTCTTGTTCAAGGGCGTATTGAGCATTGCTCCAATCAACACCCGGAAGGTCTTTTTCAATAGCCAGAATCTTCATTGTTTTTTGTTATAATATATTTGTTCCCTCTATTTGGTTTGTTAATGCAAACATAGGGACTAACTTTAACCAGCTTCATAAACAGATAAATAATTCCCGTTTGGAAAAATTTGATGTAAATAAATATACAATGTTTCCGGTCAATATAATCACTTTCAACTCTTTAAATATGTATCAAAACCAACATAAACCTTTGCCCTTCAAAATCTAAATCATTACCTTGCATTGTCATAAGCTATTGTGTTAATTATTAATGCTATTCCTTCAACTAAAAATGAGAATTAAAAAGTTCTGTTTGCTGCCATTTTACCTTTATTGCATGGTGGTTTCGGCCCAAAATCCTATTTCTCCCCCGGGGGTATACATCGCTGATCCTTCTGCGCGAGTAATGTCGGATGGTAAATTATACATTTATGGTTCTAATGATGAATCTCGTGGATATTATTGTTCATCCGTTCATCACTTGTTGTCGACTTCAAATATGAAGGACTGGGCACTGACAAGGAATATATTTACTTCGGATGCAATCCTCTACGCGCCGGATTGTATAGAAAGAAGCGGGAAATGTTATCTTTATTATTGTATGTCGGATGGTAGTGAGGGAGTGGCTACAGCAAAATCGCCTAAGGGGCCATTTGAAAAGGGAGAACGTTTGCCTGTTTCAGGAATTGATCCGGCAGTTTTTATTGATGATGACGGACAAGCCTATTATTATTGGGGACAGTTTAGTGCCAAGGGGGCAAAACTGAATAGAGATATGAAAACACTGGATTTGTCAACAGTAACAAAGGGACTGGTTACAGAAAAAGAACACCGCTTTCATGAAGGGGGATGGGTTTTCAAGCGGAATGGTATCTATTACTATGTATATACAGCACTGAATGATAAGGAGGAAGCAACGGCAATCAGCTATTCAACATCTAAATCACCGTTAGGACCTTTCACATATGGAGGTGTTATTATTGACAATACAGGCTGCGACCCTTGTTCTTGGAATAATCATGGTTCGGTAGCGGAATACAAGGGGGAATGGTATGTTTTCTATCATCGTTCCACTCATGCCTGTAATATGATGCGAAAGGCTTGTGTTGAAAAGATTCATTTCAATGCCGATGGTTCTATTCCACAAGTGGAAATGACCACACAGGGAGCAGGTAATCCATTGGATGCATTTTCTGCCACCGATGCTGCACGGGCTTGTTTACTGACCG
>JAUZOB010000033.1 GCA_030706665.1 Bacteroidota bacterium | reverse complement strand
TCTTACGATCTGTCTTATTATAGCCAACAGAGTTACCCGTGTCGCAAATAACAATTACTATCCTAACATGCAGAATCTTATTGAATTAATTCTTGAGAAATTATAAGTAGAAATACTTGTTATGGATAAAGAACGAGTTAAGGCATTACTTTCCCTTTTGGATGATCCTGATGAAGAAATTTGTCAGGAAGTAATCACACAACTTAAATCAAAAGGGAAGGAACTCGTTCCGACGTTGAAATATGCAGTAAATCAAACCGACAATAATTTAGTCATTAATCGGTTACAGTGGATCATTAACGATATCAATTTTGAATCGTTTACCAGGGATCTATTCAGTTGGCTTGAAAGGCCCAAAGATTTGCTAATGCTATTAATTCATATTGCGAAAATCGATAATCCGGATATAAATAGTGATGAAATTATCGAAAAATGTGATATTCTGTCCCGAGATATCGCTGAACGGCTCTATGAAAATCTGACTGCACCTGAAAGAATTTCAATTATCAACTATTTCTTATTCGTAAAAGAAGGAATTGAAGTAATTCCCTGGTCAAGGCAAGAACCCGCTCATTTTATGATTGATCAGTTTTTCAAACATAAAAAGTGTAGCATGTTATTCATTACGATCTTCTATTTGATCATTTCCAAAAAGATAGGGATTGCCTTATATGGGATCAATATTCCGGAGAACAATTTGTTGGCGTTCTTAAACCAGACTTTTTTTATTGATTCTACAGTCAAAGCAACTACAACACCTGCCCTGTTTTACATTAATCCAGGGAATTATGGCTCAATATTAGGCCAAACGGAACTTGAGAATTTATTAACAGGCAGAGGATATAAATGTATTCCTTCTTTTTTTGAACCTACAAACAATATCTTCTATTTGAAAAAACTTATTGCCGAACTACGATACATTTATGAGGTAATCAACGAAACAGACAAAGTGGCTCGTATAGAGCACCTTTCTTGTACAATAGCCAAGTATTTAAAGAATATTAAGAAATAAACGGCATGCACAGATTAAAAGTGCAATTTGCATAGAATGAAGCGGTAATTAAAACAGGAGTGGTAAATCTATTTTTTACTTAAATCACCACCCCGATTTAATTTATGTGGCCTAAATCATTGATAAATATCACCTTTGACTAATTCAATGAATAATTCCGAAAGTTTCTCAACCACGGCTTCGGCATATACTTTCCCTTTCTCGGCTGTTGATTTCTTTGGATTGCCAATGCCGGTATCAGCTGTAACTTTTGACCAATTCCGGGGAATCCATGCAACTTTATCGTTCAATGTTTGAATCCCAAAAGGAATTGCTTTCCCATCTCCGGCATTTTCCAAAGAGACCAGTTCCGGGTAATAATGCATCATAACAGACGTTTCCTGCTCTCCGGCATGATCATCTATCACCTCAAAGAAACCTTCCTGCGGAATTACTTCATACCAATTAGCTACTGCAATTACAAAATCAGGGTAATCAACAGCTAAATCACGAATCATATTTTTAAAGCTATTTCCGCCATGTCCATTTACAATGACCATCTTTCGCAATCCCTGACAATATAAAGATGCCACAATATCAGTCAAAATGGCCTTTTGTGTTTCATAACGGGAATGAATGCAGAAAGGCAGATTCGACTGTCCGGGGTTTTGAGATCCCATAGGGATTGGGGGCAAAACAAGACTTAACACATTTGATTTTTCTTTTGCCAGGATTGCAGCATCAATTGCAATTGCCTGCGACAATATACAATCGGTCAAATAAGGCAAATGCAAATTATGTGGTTCCGTGGCACCCCATGGCAATATGCCCAAATCATAATGCAAATCCTTTACTTTTCCATAAGGAGTAACAGTCAGATCAACTCCTTGTTGTGTAATTTTTTTCATGCTTCAATTATTTATTTAGAAACAATGTGTTTTATTAAGTCGGAGCAATAATTTAGGACAAGAACCGATCATTTAAGACCATTCTTTTATAGACAATTCTATTTACTCCGTTAACAAGACAGAAAGTTTCTTTACTACGAAGAATAACAAATATAACGATTTAATCAGCTTCCTGAATAATAATTGGGCCCTCTTAGTATAAGCAAAAAAAGAAGCCGTCCTTTCGAGACGGCTTCTTTATATAGCGATTAATTAACTCTATTTAGCGTAGTTAACTGCTCTTGTTTCGCGGATTACCGTAATTTTTATCTGTCCGGGATAAGTCATTTCATCCTGAATCTTTTTAGCGATATCATATGACAGTTCTTCAGCTTCTTTATCACCGATTTTCTCACTACCTACG
Source organism: Bacteroidota bacterium (assembly GCA_030706665.1). GTDB lineage: Bacteria > Bacteroidota > Bacteroidia > Bacteroidales > Prolixibacteraceae > JAUZOB01. Next base: position 14,899 of record JAUZOB010000033.1, on the reverse strand, counting down.
ATTACGCGTAATTCTCTACCTGCCTGAATCGCATAAGTCTTCATTACACCAGGATAAGAAAGAGCAAGGGATTCAAGATCCTGAAGTCGTTTAATATATGATTCGACAGCTTCACGACGAGCTCCTGGTCGAGCACCTGATATAGCATCACAAACCTGAACGATTGGAGCCAGGAGGGTGGTCATTTCAGTTTCATCATGGTGAGCACCGATTGCATTGCAGATATCCGGTTTTTCTTTGTATTTCTCGGCAAGCTTCATACCCAGTACTGCATGTGGCAATTCCGGTTCATCATCCGGCACTTTACCTATATCGTGCAGTAGTCCGGCACGTTTAGCCCTTTTGGGATTCAAACCAAGCTCTGTAGCCATGATCGCACACAAGTTGGCGGTTTCACGAGAATGCTGAAGCAAGTTCTGTCCATAAGAAGAACGGTATTTCATTTTACCGATCAAACGAATCAATTCAGGGTGTAATCCATGAATTCCAAGGTCAATGGTAGTTCTTTTACCGGTTTCGATAATTTCTTCTTCAACCTGCTTTTTCACTTTATTAACCACCTCTTCAATTCGAGCAGGATGTATACGTCCGTCAGTTACCAGTTGATGTAAAGCAAGACGGGCAATTTCCCGGCGTACGGGATCGAAAGCAGAAAGGACAATAGCTTCAGGAGTATCATCAACGATAATTTCTACACCGGTAGCAGCTTCAAGAGCGCGAATATTACGGCCTTCACGCCCAATGATACGACCTTTGATCTCATCACTTTCAATATGGAAAATAGTAACTGAATTTTCAATTGCAGTTTCGGTAGCAACTCGTTGAATCGATTTTATAACGATTTTTTTAGCTTCTTTAGTAGCTGTCATACGGGCATCATCCATAATTTCCTGGATGAATGACATGGCTTCAGATTTCGCTTCGTTTTTTAAAGACTCCACCAACTGGGCTTTGGCTTCTTCGCCAGACATTCCGGAAATAGCTTCCAATCGCTCAACTTCTTGGCGATGCATTGTTTCGAGCTCTTCATTCTTCTTGTCAACAACCTCAATCTGGGCGGTAAGGTTCTCACGAATAACATCCACCTCTTTTTTAGAAGTTTCAAGTTCCTTCTGTTTTTTTACCAGCTCATCTTTTTTCTGAATCAGTCCAGTTTCTTTCTGCTTCAGTTTATTCTCAATGTTAACAATCTTACTGTTTTTTTCATTGATGTATTTTTCATGCTCAGATTTGAGTTGAAGAAACTTTTCTCTTGCCTGAAGGATTTTATCTTTTTTGATTACCTCTCCTTCAGCGTCTGCTTCTTGGATAATCTTGTTTTTCTTTTTCTTTAGCGCATTGTCCCAAAGGAAATAGGATAATCCCCCACCTCCAGAGAATGCGATAAGAGCCGCGATGATAATTGTCCATTCCATATTTATCATGTTTATCAAATTCAACAAAAGACCCGCATTTCCATTGAAATAACTTTCACTGTGAAAAATGATCACAGGAAAATATTCATGTAAAATGCGGGTCTTTATTATAATTAAAAATTACGAATAGCAATCACTCCTGCTCATTCAGGAAATGATCAATCTCGTCATTTAATTGTTTCAATTCATCAACGATTGGCTGAGTATCCGTATTTTCTGCTATTTCAAAATTTTGTATTGCAATCTGCAATGCTGTCATAGCGAGAAAATCCTGAGCGTCCTTAGTTGAATATCGTTGCTTATATTGTGAAACTTTGTCATTAATTGTCTTGGCTGCTTTACGTATTCTCTCTTCATCACTTCGATCGATTTTTAATGGGTATTGCCGTTCAGCAATCGTTACATGTATTGATAATTTATTTTCCATCAAAAAATTTATCTATTAAGAAGAGCGATACACTTATCAATTTCCCGCACTATTTTTGTTACCTTTTGTTTGGCCTCTTGAGGATCATTTTCAGTCTCCAAAAGATATTTGGCCATTTTGAGGGTCTGATACTTCTGCTCATTCTCACCCAGTGCAGCTTTTAACTGGGCAATTTCTTGCAGCAGCCCCTCGTTTTTATTTTCAATGTTTAATTTTTCAACCTTTAAAATTTCATATAGCGAGATGCACTTCTTAATCTTCGCCCGTAAATCGAATATTAATTGTTTTTCGCTTTCTGTCATCTTAAATAAGGTTTTCAAATGCAAATCTAAAAAAAAAATTTAACTTATTAAGTCGTCAATTAAGCTCATTTTATCTCTTAAATGCAAGAAGAGAAATATCTTCTCCTTTCTCCCTTATTATTAAAAGTATAAACAATAGACAGCTGTAATTGTTTTTTAAAATTTCATTACCAGAAACGTCTATTTATAGGCTCAAATTACATTTCTGAACATTTGTTATATCTTCGCTTTCCAAAATAATTCAAAAAACATGTGGCAAAAACTGTTTTTGATCCTTATGGGTATCACTATTTCTCATACAGGAATAGGGCAGAACAAATTCCCAACTTATTCATGGCCTGTTAGAATTCCGGTTTCACTTTCCGGAGGGTATGCAGAACTTCGGAATAATCATTTTCATGGAGGTCTTGACATCCGGACTAATGGAAGACAAGGAATTCCTATTTATGCCCCTGCTGACGGTTATATCTCAAAAATAAGCGTTTCTCCTTATAATTACGGACGTATGATTTGTATTACGCATCCTGAAGGTTTTAAAACAATATACGCACATTTAAGTGAATTTTCAAATGAAATTGAGAAGCTGGTAGAGGCAGAACAAAAGAAAAAGGAAAACTTTGAAGTAGAATTAAATCTTTCTCCGGATCAGCTTCCGATAAAAAGAGGAGAACTTTTTGCGTATAGTGGCAATACCGGAGCATCCGGAGCCCCCCATCTTCACTACGAAATAAGAGATGACAAAAATTTCGAGTGGAATCCGTCTTATTTCGGATATCTTGTTGAAGATATCACCCCACCCCGCATAAATTCAATCTATTTATATCCGGTCTCAGAGAATAGCTTAGTTGAAGGACGTAATCAGAAAAAAAGAATTGAAGTAAACTACATTCACGGTCAATCTCAACTAAAAGGGAAACAGCTTATAACCGTTAACGGTCCGGTTGGTATCGGTGTTCAGGCAGTCGATCATATTCAGGGAAGCCATTTTACTTTCGGTGTTTATTCGCTCATGGTAACAGTCGATGACAAACTCATCTATGAGCTAAAGCTTGATCGCATTCAATTTGACAATACCAGAGAGTTGAACAGTCACATCGACTATGAAGAGAATCTGAAAACAGGTCGAAAAGTACATAAATGCTTTATTGATCCAGGGAATGATTTGGACCTATATCCGGTTCTTGTAAATTCCGGAATAATCACTTATAAAGACTCAGGAGTACATCAGATAAGAATCATTGCTAAAGATTTTTCAGACAACAAAGCAGAACTTGAATTCAAACTTCGTTTTAACCCTTCTGCTTCTGAGAAAAAGGAACCGGAAGATGCCCTGATTATGCATTACAATAAAAAAGAAAAGATTGAGACAAACGATCTCGAGGCCATATTCTCAAAAGGAACATTCTATCAAAATACTCCATTTGAATACAAGACAGAGCCGGGACATGGCTATTTTTCATTAATTCATGACCTGCACAACTTCTATACTCCGGTAAAGATGCCTTATGTCTTAAAAATCAAACCTGTCAATCTGCCTGAAAGGCTATATGATAAAGCGGTAATCGTCAGGTTTTCTCCCCATGGTACACGAATTCCACTGGCATCAGAGAATAAAGACGGATGGATTGAGGCAGAGCCACGTGATTTGGGTAAATTTGCCGTAACAGTCGACACTATTGCACCTCACGTTGTTCCCATCAATATAAAAAATGGCCGATTAACGAGCAGCGATTTTATCCGTTTGGGAGTGCACGACGGGCTTACCGGAATAAAGGACTACAAAGTTACCATTGACGGACAGTGGACCCTGTTTGAATACGACCCGAGAATCGGGCAGATCTTTCATAAAATAAGACCTGATAGTTTGATACATGGTAAAACCCATCGGATGATAGTTACCGTCAGTGATAAGAAAGATAATACGACCCATTTGCAAGAAGATTTTTTCTTTTAATGCAAAAATGAACAATGTCATTTGAAGAATTGGAATAAAACCTTACATTTCAACACTTTTGGTTTTACATTAAAATAACAAATATAAAAAGGAGAATATGATGAAAAAGTCGCTATCTGCATGCATTTTATTTCTGCTGGCAGGTATTTTGGTTTTCGAGAAGGCTGAAGCATGTACCAACTTTCTCATTGCCAAAGGAGCTACAGTTGATGGATCGACAATGATTACTTACGCTGCAGATTCTCACACTCTTTTTGGTGAATTATATTTCAGACCCGCTACAGATTATCCTGACGGAGCCCTGGTTGACGTTAATGAATGGGATACAGGAAAACACATGGGTAAGATTAAACAAGTTCGTCACACCTACTCTGTTGTAGGAAATATGAACGAACATCAGTTAGCAATTGGAGAAACTACATTTGGCGGACGTAAAGAACTTCAGTCTCAGAGTGGAGCTATTGTAGACTATGGTTCATTGATATATTTGGCATTGCAACGGGCAAAAACAGCACGTGAAGCAATCAATGTAATGACCAGCCTGGTTGAAGAATATGGATATGCAAGTGAAGGCGAGTCATTTTCGATTGCAGATCCTAATGAAGTATGGATTCTTGAAATGATCAGCAAAGGAGAAGGCGAAAAAGGAGCATTATGGGTTGCACAACGTATTCCGGACGGTTGCATCAGCGGTCATGCCAATCAGGCTCGCATTACTACATTTCCGCTTAATGATTCGAAAAACTGTATGTACGCAAAAGATGTAATTTCTTTCGCCCGCAACAAAGGATTGTTCTCTGGCAAAGACAGCGAATTCAGTTTCTCTGACACTTACGCACCTGTTGATTTTTCTGCTGCCCGCTTTTGTGATGCTCGGGTATGGTCAGGATTTAATAAAGTTAACGGTGACATGAAAAAATATGAACAGTATGTTCTGGGTGTAATTGAAAAAGGAGCAAACGGCTATGCTACCAATCGAATGCCTCTTTGGATTAAACCAGATCACAAGCTTACTGTTCAAGATGTTATAAATTTAATGCGCGACCATTACGAAGGTACCGCACTTGATATGTCTAAAGATTTGGGAGCAGGGCCTTATAACCTCCCCTACCGTTGGAGACCAATGACATGGAAAGTTGACGGAGTTGAATATTGCCATGAAAGGGCTACTTCTACACAGCAAACAGGCTTTTCTTTTGTAGCGCAATGCAGAGGATGGCTTCCCGCACCAATCGGTGGGATATTCTGGTTTGGAGTCGATGATACTTATTCTACCTGCTATACTCCCATTTATTGCGGTTCGACCCGTACACCAGAGTCATTTTCAGTCGGAAACGGTGACATGCTGACATATAACTGGAATTCTGCATTCTGGGTATTCAATACCGTTGCAAATTTCACCTATTTGCGATACTCCGACATGATCAAAGATGTTCAGAAAGTACAACAGAGACTTGAGCAGAAGCATTTTGCGATCACTCCTGCAGTCGACGAAGCGGCTCTTAAACTATGGAACAGCGGAAAACAAGATTTAGCACTTGAATTCATTACTGATTATTCCGTAAACACTGCCAACAATATGACCACCGAGTGGCAAAAGCTTGCACAATACCTCCTTGTCAAATACAAGGATGGGAATATCATGAAAGAAAAGAATGGTAAGTTTGAAAGGAACGAATGGGGAATGCCAGTTTCTCCCAACCAGCCCAATGCTCCGGAATGGTGGTATAAAGCAATTATTCAAAATTCAGGTGATCATTTGAAAGTTAAATAAAATAAAAAGTAACATTCAGTTGTTTACCTGATTATTGGATTAAAAAAAATATTACTTTTGCGGCCAGACAGGGCGCAATCTCTTACACATAAAAGAATGGTGTTACATTGCGTTCTTTAACGTTTTAAAATCGAAGAAAATGAATTTAATTCAGATTGTCGAAAACGCTTTTAAGGTAGAGAAAAACTACCCTGAATTCAAAAGTGGAGATACTGTTACTGTTCATTACAAGATTATTGAAGGTAGCAAAGAACGAATTCAGAACTACCGTGGAACTGTAATTCAGGTTAAAGGACAGGGTCCTACCATGACTTTCACAGTTCGCAAGATGTCAGGAAACGTTGGGGTTGAAAGAATTTTTCCACTCTATTCACCTTTCATCGAAGAGATCGAAGTAAACAAAAGAGGTAGTGTTCGTAGAGCACGTATCTACTATCTTCGTCAGCTTACCGGTAAAAAAGCTCGTATCAAAGAAAAACGTAGTGCAAACTAGGCATTTCCTTGTATACACAAACGAAAGAGGCTGTCCCTTCATGCGGGCAGCCTCTTTTTCTTTTTCCAAATCTGTCCTATAACACATTAAATTTAATCTTTTTTTTCATTCCTTTTCTTACGTATTATAAACTACAATCTTATTTTTGATACGCTCAAAGGAGCGAATAACTAACCTCGAAAGTCATGACATTAAACATTACTGAAAAAAAGTTTTCAAAAGAATGGTTTATCGATTATAGTCAAATAATTATCGGATCATTCATCCTTGCTGTTGGTTTTGTTTACTTCATCTCCCCTCATCGCATTGTTCCCGGAGGAGTTTATGGAGTTGCAATTGTCGTGCATTACCTCACCAAAGGAATGTTTACATTCTGGCCTGAGGGGATTCCCATTGGTTTGTTCGGATTAATTCTGAACGTTCCATTAACCTATGCCGGAATAAGAATTCTAGGCCCCCTCTTCGGAATAAAAACAGTAATCGGGTTTGTACTTTCATCGGTATTTATGGATGGCATCACAATGATGAGAGAAGTTGGAGATGCTCCATTGGTAAATGATGTTCTTTTATCATGTGTGTTCGGAGGTGTACTTGTCGGTTTCGGATTGGGCCTTATCTTTAAAGCAAGAGCAACATCCGGAGGTTCGGATATCATAGCTATGATTATTGCGAAATACACACATATACGACTGGGGCAGTTAATGATATACGTTGATTCAACCATTGTACTTATTGGATTATTTGCCTTTCAAGATTGGAGAATCCCTCTTTATTCATGGGTTGTAATTTATATTACCGGAAAGGCGATAGACCTCACGATGGAAGGTGCAGGTTATAATAAAGCATTGATAATTATATCCGAAAAATATGAAGATATTCGACAAAAGATATTAATTGATCTTGAAAGAGGAGGAACGTTTTTTCATGGAACAGGAATGTGGAGCGGAGAAGAGAAGCATATTATCTACACTGTCGTCAGTCGTCGCGAAGTAGCTATACTGAAAGATTATATCAGCCAAATTGATCCCCGGGCATTCCTTACTATTATGGATGCAAGTGAAATATTGGGCGAAGGTTTTAAACCGTTGCATGAAAAAGAATCATAGTCTGACTACCTGACCAACCCATTATTTTAAAAAAGCACAAACCATGCGTCGATATTTAACTCTCCTTATTGTATTGCTTCTAATTGCATCAATACAGACCAATGCACAAAAAGTAGCATTGGTTTTAAGTGGTGGTGGAGCAAAAGGCCTTGCGCATGTTGGTGTTATAAAAGCTCTTGAAGAAAATGGCATTCCCATCGATTATATAGCAGGAACCTCTATGGGGGCAATCGTTGGAGCACTCTACGCTGCAGGTTACTCTGCAGAACAAATGGAGGCGCTCTTTAAATCGAAAGAGTTTAAACTCTGGTCAACAGGGAAGATTGAAGAAGATAAAGTCTATTTCTTCAAACGAAAGTCTGATAATGCGGCCTGGCTTAATATAAATTTACGTCCGAAATCAGAAAAACTGGAGGTTGCGATTCCAACCAACATTATTCCTGAAGCACAGATGGATTTTGCATTTATGGAACTCTTTTCAGCTGTAAATGCCGCATGCGATTATGACTTCAACAAATTATTCGTTCCCTTCCGCAGTGTTGCAACAGATGTGTACAATCGAAATCAGGTTGTTGGAAGAAACGGAGATCTGGGAGAAGAAGTCCGTGCATCAATGACATTCCCCTTCTATTTTAAGCCTATTGAAATCAATGGGGTTCTTTTATTTGACGGAGGTATTGTAAACAACTTTCCGGTAGATGTAGCCATGACAGACTTTAAACCTGATTTCATTATTGGGCACACAGTTGCCAACAACCCAGGCAAGCCCGATCCTGACAATGTGGTCGCGCAACTGGAAAACATGATAATGGGCAAAACAAATTATAATATTCCCAAGGATAAAGGGTTCTTATTGGAAACAAAATTCATCAACGTAGAGTTGATGGATTTCCAAAAGATCGACTTTATCGAACAAGAAGGCTACCTTACCGCCAAGCAAAACATGGACTCTCTTAAACGGCAAATTACCAGAAGAGTCTCCAAAGAAGAAGTAGAACAAAGACGAACGGCTTATAAAAGTACAATTCCCAGGATGCTCTTTCATAATATCACTGTTGAAGGGGTAACCGATAACATGAAGAAGAAATATATCATCCAATCCATCAAACACAAAGCGCCGATTGTCAGCATTGATGAAGTACGTGATGCCTATTACAAATTAATCTCCGATGATCAGATCCGTTCAATGCGTCCTGTTTCAAAGTACAACAAAGAGACCGGTTTCTTTGATTTGACTTTAAAAGTAAAATCCACAGATCCACTGGAAGTGCTAGCAGGTGGAAATGTATCTTCACAAGGAATTACCGAAGGTTTTATCGGATTGAATTACAAATCTTTTAAAGACAGGGCCTATACGGCATCAGGAAATGTATATTTCGGAAAATTTTACTCATCCTTCAATAGTGGACTCCGAGTTGACATTCCTGCTCACAATCCACTCTATTTAAATGCGAATATCACATTCAACAATTGGGATTATTATTCAAGCAGTAGTGATATTTTCTTCTCAGACTCTCATCCGACATATATTCTTCAGGATGAACGAAATTTCATAATTGATGCAGGAATGCCAACATCAACCAATAGTCTGTTTGAGTTTGGATTGGCACATTCCAATTCCATCGATCATTATTTCCAAACACAATCCTTTAAGAAAGCAGATGAGCCTGATCGGACTATTTTTGACGCCTTCAACTTTCATCTGAAATTTGAATACAATTCACTCAATGATAAGCAATACCCCACCAGAGGATTGCAACGAATTATAGAAGGAAAGTTTGTCACAGGTAATGAAAAATATAGTCCGGGGACCACAGCTCCCGATACAGATGAACAATTTACCACACACACGTATGAGATGTTCCGATTCAAGTATGACAAATATTTCCCAATAAGTTCAAAAGTTACATTGGGTGTTTTAGCAGAAGCACTCCTCAGCAATAAGAAAACTTTTTCCAACTATTTGGCAACAATAGCCGAAGCCCCTGCTTTTACCCCAAACCCACATAGTAAAACTATATTTATCGATAAATTCAGAGCCAATAATTACATTGCTGCAGGAGGGAAAGGGATATTCCCGATAAAAGAGAAACTTCATGTTCGACTAGAAGGATATTACTTTATTCCGATTCGCAAGATTATGCAAACTGAAGACTACAAAGCTAAATATAGCGACATCCCCTTAAGTGATAAATATTTTATGGGAAGCTGTGCTCTGGTCAATCAAACTCCTTTCGGCCCTGCCAGCATAAGTCTAAACTACTATGAAAAGGATGGATCAAAATTCTATTTCTTATTTAATTTTGGATACATCCTCTTTAATCGCAAAGGCTTATAGATTATCTTGCTTTTTATAACATCTTATCCAGTCTACTTCCATTTTAAAAGGAAGATCTGAATCTGCAGGCTGTGATTTCACCATTGCAGTCAGAACAGGGAACAGTTCTTCTTGTATATTCTGAAAAGGAATTTCCTGAACTTTTACATCATTAATCTTCCAGATTAACGTCTCAGGAGTCCATTCTAATCGATAGATCATAAATTTATCATCTCCCCAGGACGGAAAATTGAAATGAGTAAGACCATTTGCATGCTTATCTCCAACAGCTATTGCGCCATACGAATTATCGACAGAATGTACTAAGTCTATATGAGGACTTACAAGTCCGGAAGAAAGGAACAGACATGCAGTAATTCCACGTGTTCTTTTGATTTTTATCTTTGCTTCAAAGGCGCCATGCTTTTGTTTAAAAGATTTCGCAGTATGAATAAAATCAGATGTATACAAAAAGTCATATGAAATAAAACCAAGATCCCGGGTTAATTTTTTCCCCTCTGCATTTTCTTTCCTAACTTCAAGTTTTAATATGCTGTTATATTGTGAAATATTTTTACCTGAAGTATAAGCTTGCATATCATCTTCCTGAGAATAGGGAGCCATAAAGGGCTCACCAGGAATAGCATTATTTGCTGACCATAAACTCAAGTCAAGAGACGAAGAGTTAAAATCATCTTCAAAAGTAAGCTTCCACTTCTTTAATTCATCAAAACGATTCGTATTTTGATATTTCAGATATAAAGTAACTTGTGGTAATGACTTGATACGGTTATAAACCTGTTCCATTTTAAACTCTTCAGTTTTTTCATACCGCTCAGAATCAAGCAACCACTCCTTCTTCTTTTTATATTCGTCTGTATGTAATATTTTTTCAAGTTCAAAATAACGTTTCAGCATCTCTGAATCTTTCACCACCTGATAATTTCTATAATCAGATGAATTCAGATAATTGTGATAAAAAATGACCGATTCATTTTTTATCAATGCTTGGTAGTTTTCATATCTTTTAGCTGTATCGTCATCAGCATTCTTCAATAAATTCTTTTTAGCATGTCTAAACTCTTCGTCAAGCTCTTGAAACAATTTAATATCAGTTGATTCCGCAAGCTCTTCAAACCGTTTGAATTCATTGGACGCAATCGCATGTAAATATTTTGAAAGCTTCTGATTTTTAGTCAACTTTCCAAATTCCTGTTCGAGTTTAAACTCTTCAGACCCTTTGTATCTTACACTTTGAATCTCTTTCTTTTTATTTCGGAATTCACTGGTCTCAACGATCTCTTTTAAGCGAAAATATTCCTTTAAATCATCAGACTTTTCAGCTTCTACATACTCTTTATAGTCATGGAGCAAACTTACTCTTTCTGTTTCAATACTCTCAGTAGACTGTACTTTGCCTAGTAAATATTTCAGTGTTAGAGATAAAGACATAATAATTCTAATTTATTTTCTTTCGTTAAAGGTAGAAAAAACAAGCAAAACCCTTCTATATATTTGCTCTGCATATATGCAAAAACGTAAAAAAATCTGAAAAATTTTATTGATTATCATTTTTGAACAATCTGTATCAAGCTGTTTAAATGATCTTGAAATAAAAAGACTATTTTTGCAAGTTCAAAAACAGAATGAATTCATGAGTTTGAAGAAAGAAATTGATCGCAGAAGGACCTTTGGGATCGTAAGTCACCCTGATGCCGGGAAAACCACGCTAACTGAAAAATTACTTCTTTTTGGAGGGGCGATTCATGTTGCCGGTGCTGTAAAATCAAATAAGATTAAACGATCTGCCACTTCCGACTTTATGGAAATTGAGCGTCAAAGAGGTATTTCTGTTTCCACCTCTGTGATGGGATTTGATTACAAACATTATAAAGTAAATATTCTTGACACTCCCGGTCACCAGGATTTTCAGGAAGATACATATCGTACCCTTACTGCAGTAGATAGTGTAATCATTGTAATCGATGCGGCAAAAGGGGTTGAGCCTCAGACAGAGAGACTGATGAATGTATGCCGTATGCGTAAAACACCGGTAATTGTGTTCATCAATAAAATGGACCGTCCATCCAGAGATCCATTTATGTTGCTCGATGAAATAGAGAAACAGCTAATGATTAAGGTAAGACCTTTAAGCTGGCCAATCAACAGTGGTCCCGGATTTAAAGGAGTCTATAATATTTGGGAAAAGAATCTCAATCTTTTCTCTGCCAACATCCAATATATCGAAGAAGCAATACACTTCAAAGACATCGATAGTCCGGAACTTGAGAAATATATCGATAAGGATGCAGACTTGCTTCGTGAAGAACTTGAACTTGTAAACGGAGTATATCCGGAATTTGATGTCAAAGACTACTTGAAAGGGGATATCGCTCCAGTATTTTTCGGTAGTGCATTATACAATTTCGGAGTACAGGAACTACTGGATTGTTTTGTTCAGATAGCACCCACCCCAAGAAAGAGAGAAACCGAAGAACGTGAAGTTTCGCCTTATGAAGAAAAATTCACCGGATTCGTATTTAAGATCCATGCAAACATGGATCCCAACCATCGCGACAGGATTGCTTTCTTAAAAATCTGTTCCGGTAAATTCGAACGGAACAAACCCTATCTGCATGTTCGACATGGAAAACAATTAAAGTTCTCCTCTCCTACTGCATTCATGGCTGATAAAAAATCAATTATTGATGAAGCTTTTCCCGGTGACATAGTTGGTCTTCATGACACTGGAAATTTCAAGATTGGAGATACTCTCACCGAAGGAGAGAAAATCAGATATAAAGGAATTCCAAGCTTCTCTCCTGAACTATTCCGTTACATCGAGAATGCCGATCCAATGAAGTCAAAGCAGCTTTCCAAAGGAATTGACCAGTTGATGGATGAAGGGGTTGCCCAGCTATTTACAAGTCAGATGAACGGACGTAAAATTATCGGGACAGTTGGCGCTCTTCAGTTTGAAGTAATCGAATACCGATTGCTACACGAATATGGGGCAAAATGCCGATACGAACCGTTACAACTCTATAAAGCATGCTGGGTGGAAAGCGATGATCCGAAAGCTCTTATTGAATTCAAGAAACGTAAGATGCAAAAGATGGCTGTTGACAAACACGGAAGAGATGTATTCCTTGCCGATTCAAAATTTATCCTTGACATGGCCCAACAGGATTTCAAAAATATCCGTTTTCACTTTACATCTGAATTCTAATCAGAGATTAAACTCTATACAGAAGGAAATAACAACCGGAAAGATGCTGCATAAGGTCAGTATTTTTCCGGTTGTTATATTTAGAGCTCTACTAATTCTATTTTCAATCCTGAACCCCATTAACATCCTCAATTATCTATTCACAATTTCCCGGGGTTATAAAGAAGGAATTGTTCGATATACTGACTCATCCTCTTATAATGAGACCCTTTCCAATATATCTTTTTGCAATTACGACATTTAAAAAATTCATCAAAAGAACTTCCAATCTCCGGATTTATTTTATCAGATAACGAAGCCACCGAGACTTTGTGTAATTTGTGATTACAAATGATGCACCGACTTAACGGTTTAATTCCGGAATACAAATCAAATTTATTTAAAACCTCTACAACCTGCTCTTTGAATACTACAGAGCGAACGTAATAGCCATGATTAACCTTTTTCGACATCAAAAGCTCTTTATCTCGGGTAAGAATAATCCGATGTTGTAATGAGGCAATAAACCGAATTTCATCGTCTCTATAATCATTCCGATAAAGAGAATCAAATCCCATAATACGAAGATATTTAGCCAGCTTCCCTAAATGAGCATCCACCACAAACCGGGGTATCCTTAAAGGAGATCTGCGTATTTTAGAAATATCGCTGATATCAAAAGTTTCAAAAACCGGATATACAGAAATAAAATCATTATTCCGAAGTTTTCTGGTAAAATCAACCGGCTGCCCATTAACAAGAACTAGATCAACATTTGTATGCGGAATTCCCAAGGATTCGATGGCTTCCCGAATAGTCAAAGGCCCATGAAATGGATAATCGAACACCTCTTGGCGTCTTTCAATTCTGAGAAAGTCATTCAATTCAGCATAAAACCTGAAACTAACTTTTGAATTATTCCCATTTGAAATATCCGGGGTATCCTGTTTCATATCCTTCTTTTTTTGAAATACCGATATATCACTATCGAATAAAAAATCAAGTTAATGAACACCACTAAACAACCCAGTATAAACTGAATTCTTATTGTCAAACCCTCCGGATAAATTACAGGGATAATATATTTTTCCACAAAATCAGAATGATAGCGCTCTCCTCCGCCTAACTCTCTAAGATAGTTTTCTAAGGGGGTTAACGGACAAATAATATTAAAGAACTCAACTACAGCCCCCCATATCATCAAAGGGAGATGGACCCAGGCAACCCGGGGATACTTTAACACCAATAACCCACCCAGCATCACAAAGAGAATAAACACCAGATGAATCAGGACAATAATATCTGCCAAAATTCTATATATCATCCTCGTAGCATTAAAAAGAGATACAACAACAGTTTGCTTCTGAAAAACAATTATCAGCCCTCGTCTAATTCAGTATACGACTGAGAAGTCAATATTTACACTTCTTTTTTACAGAATAAAACAAGCCTAACCTTTTCAGATAATTCAATATCAAGTCAAAGATGGGAGGGCAGCATCAGATCTGTATAGAGTTGTCAACACACAAATTGGTTTCTTATAAATTTAAATTTTGATAATTCTGTAATACATTTACGACATATACACTAATTGAGAGGAATCTTATCTTTATCGAAAATCCCTTTATCCGGGACTTACTTATATATCAATAGCATGAATGGAATAAAGAAAATAGCATTGATTACCGGTGCATCAAGCGGAATCGGAACAACAACAGCGTTATTATTGCATCAAAAAGGATATGTGGTATATGCAGCTGCAAGAAGGCTCGATCGGATGAAGGAGTTACAAACTCAGGGCATTCACATACTGAGAATGGATGTCACCATTGAAGAATCAATGGTAAAGGGTGTGGAAACCATCATTGCCGAACAGGGAAGTATCGACATTTTAATCAACAAC
>JAUZOB010000329.1 GCA_030706665.1 Bacteroidota bacterium | reverse complement strand
TTTAAGAGAATATCATCAGGCTTCTAATGATCATATTCTTATGTAAGAATAAACCTTGATGTAATGCAATTCAATGCTGAAACAGATTAATAAAAATACCGTTCAAAGGAAGTGAATTAGCTTTATCAGAATAAATCGCAACGCATATTTTGCTGCAATCATAAAACTCCTGTTGGATTAATATTTTCCAACAGGAGTTTTTTTACGGATGACCTGCTAAATAAACTTTCACCCAAATAAAACCATTGAAGAGCTAAGATTCTATATTAACTCATACCCATATATTTATCAATACAGATCTCATTATTCTATTAGTCTAAATACAATCAAGTCACTCCGACTAAACATCAGAAAACCTGTCCGTCAATTTTATTAACACAATCATCTGGCGATCTGATATTTTTGTAAATTTGAAATATTATTGAATTCATTTATTCATAAACGATATAATTCAGTAATACAACAAACATATCCATATGATTAATTTAGAGGTCTCGTTGTGAAAAAACTATTATTTCTATTTGCAGCAATCACATTATTTGCAAGTTGTGCAAAGGATGATTCTGAGTCCTTTACCATGGAAAAACAGAAAGTGTACCTTGTTAATTTAGCTCCTAAATTAGAAGAGAGCAGTTCGAATTCAAGCCTGAAAGTTGCATCTCTACTGAAAGAGGCTACACTTTCTTCCGATGTGTATATGGTTCAGGTTCTCTCTAAGCCGCAGGAATCAGATACTGCAAGCTATCAAAATTATGCTTGCGGACTTTTTGATAATCTTATTAATATGAATATCAAATTACAGGAAGGCTACATATATAAATTTCAGACAACTTTGGTTAAGGATGCCAAAAACATAATTAATCATTGGACTGACAGAAATAACAACACTTTATTCTATAGTCCATTGAGTAATCCTACTACAGGAACTCAATCTTTATCAAATTCTTTTAACTATTCAACAACCAGCTACTGTAATCCGGTGCAAAGTCAAACATACCTTGCGAATAGTAATTATTACAATCGCCCCCCGGTTGACCGTTATTATGGGGAGGTGAGTGATTTTGTCCCTGGTGACACACAACTATCCATTGCGATACCGATGAAAAGGGTCGCTTACGGAGTAAAATTTGTAGCAGACGGGTTAACAGACGGGAAATTGCTAATCAACATGCAATATGCTCCTGACATCATCATCAACTCAACTGATAATTCCCAAGTATATCAGGCCATTTATACTTGTACGGATATATCAAGCGCTTGGAATTTTACAGAATCTGAAACCTCTTTTTATTCGGAAACAGTCCCGGTTACCATTTCCCGGATCAAAGCAGATAATACGGTTGTGCCACTGGGAAAAATTCAAATTGCCCTTCAGCGCAATAAACTGTCCTCCTTCACCATCAAAATACACGAGTCCATTGGAACCGGACAAGGAACGATCACCGTTACTGAGACGGTTGGAGACATCACTTCCGGAGACAGTTATTCCCCTGATAACGGAACAGTTCAGGAAGTCCCGGTCACGAATCCTTAAATCATAAAATCGACACGAAGAATAAATCTGACATTTTTCAGACATCCATGGATATTGGCAGGATTATAAAGAATTTTATACCTGGAATAACATTATTGGGGCCAGCATAAAACATGAAAAAATCAAGCATGTATTAAAGCATTTGTTCTATACCGCAGGATGGAAAAAATTCGAGCCAATATGGAATTTCTTAATCAAAGTCGAGGGGTTGAATAAAATGCTTCCTCTTCTCGAATCACTCCTGTCTAAGGTAGACTACTATAAGTCAGATGGAACTGCTAACTTTAGCCAGACATAAAGTTAAGACATAAAGTTAGCAGTTCCATGGTCAAATTTCAACTACTTCTTAGAATGAATAAAAAGAAAAGATAAATTATGAAATCTATAACTTGTTATTTAGCAACATATCTGTTTCTTATACTAATTGCGTTTACAAATTACTCATTCTCAGAAAGAAATAATTTTAAAGAAGAGCAAAAAAAACCAATTTCTACTACTGGAAATGTAAATTTTAATCCTACTATTGATAGTCTTTTACACTCATTCATTCTGAAAGCTAATTGTATAGATTGTTATTATGAAATGTATATCGATAAACGGGATGAAAACGAAACAATAATTTGTCTAAGAGCTAGTTTGAAGTTCCCCAATGGGGCTAGTGATAGTAAGAACCTATTAAAGGATTACCTAAAAAAGAAAAAGGCAATTTTGTACACGAAAATTGACAATGTCATTATTTTTATATATACAGGAATCGAAGATTTGATTACCTTTAGTTCATTTAATGAAGATATTGAATTAAAGAAAAATAGATCATCATATTATGAATATACTTGGGTGATAAGAAAAAAAAATTCTGAATATAATGTTTATGAGGAAACGTGGGTAAATCCCTTTGAAAAGACCGAATTTAAAGGAATAATAAAATTTAATGCACCTAATTCCCAATAATAAAATTTATAATTCAATTAAGAGTAACAGAAGCTCTGCACCGCAGGGCTTCTGTTACTTCGTACAATTGCAATATTTTGTAAAATGGCAATGTAAGCTTTCGTTAGATTGAATGAATTTCATGAGCGAACCTTAAGATCTTAGTTCAGTATATTGTGTGATTATATAGTTAACTCGTTGTGTGGAATTAAATAGGATGTTTTAAAAGAATAATCGGTCTGTTTTTTAGTATATAACAAAACTTTAGTTGCTTAATTTTTAATCTGGGAAAGACATTTATACAAATAGCCCAGTTTAGATCATTTCCACAATCCTTATTAATCCTTTGTTATCTTTCCTTTTAACCCGGGTTGATTGTTGAGTTGATTTTCTTACTTTTGTTTTTCTAAAAAAATTGATTCATCATGAATATTTCATACAGCTGGTTAAAGGAATATATAGATTTCGATCTTACTCCGGATCAACTAGCTGCAAGGCTCACCCAGCTTGGACTGGAAACCGGCAGCGTGGAAGAAGTGGAAACAATCAAAGGCGGGCTGAAAGGCCTGTTTATCGGTGAGGTGAAAACATGTGTTCCCCACCCGAACAGTGACCATCTTAGCAAAACGACCGTTGATGTTGGGACCGGTGAACTTCTTTCAATAGTATGTGGAGCACCCAATGTAGCTGCCGGACAAAAAGTTGTTGTTGCAACAATCGGAACCGTGCTTTATGACGGTGACAAAGAATTTGTAATTAAACGTTCTAAAATAAGGGGTGAAGAATCATTTGGCATGATCTGCGCCGAAGATGAGATCGGGGTAGGAACCAGTCATGACGGGATCATGGTCCTTCCGGCCGATGCTGTTGTCGGAACTCCTGCAAGTGAATATTTCAATGTCAAGAGCGACTATCTGCTTGAAGTCGACCTGACGCCAAATCGTATCGATGCCGGATCTCATATCGGTATTGCCCGTGACTTAGCTGCAAACCTTAGCCTTGAGAAGAAGACAACTTATTCAATGCCTTCTGTCGACGCTTTCAAGGTTGATAACAACAGTCGCCCTATTCAGGTCGTTGTTGAAAATACCGAAGCATGTCAGCGTTATGCGGGGATTACAATCAGCGGTGTGACGATCAAAGAGTCTCCGGAATGGTTGCAAAACCGTCTGCGCTCCATCGGACTAAAACCGATTAACAATGTAGTAGACGTTACCAACTTCATCCTTTTCGAAACCGGACAACCTCTTCATGCTTTCGACGCAAACGAGATTATCGGCGAT
>JAUZOB010000328.1 GCA_030706665.1 Bacteroidota bacterium | reverse complement strand
TGAATTTCGGGGATAATGTACTGGCCGAAACCAATAAATTTACGCTACATCTTACCAACGAATCCGATTTAACAGGACTCCCTCAATATGTCCGTGATGCAGCTTCTTTAGAAGCCAAGAAAAGGAAACTGGAAGGGTGGGTGTTTACATTGCAGATTCCAAGTTATCTGCCTTTTATGCAATTCTCGGAGAAACGCGATCTCAGAGAAAAGATGTATCGTGCTTATACCTCCAAAGGAAATCAAAACAATAGCTCAGACAACAAAGAGAATATCCGAAAGATCGTCAACCTGAGACTTGAACTTGCAAACCTGATGGGTTTTAAGAGTTATGCCCTATATGTACTTCAGGAACGAATGGCCGAGACTCCCGAACGCGTTAATCACTTCTTACTCGACTTGCACAATGCGTCTCATCCTTTCGCTGAGAAAGAATTTAAAGAAATCTCATCTTTCGCAGCTAAATCGGGAGCCGATTTCGATTTGCAGAGATGGGACTGGACTTACTACTCAGACAAATTAAAACAAGAGAAATATGGCTTTAGCGACGAGATTATTAAGCCATACTTTGAACTGGGGAGAGTCATCAACGGAGTATTCGGACTAGCCACCAAGCTCTATGGCATATCTTTTAAAGAAGTGAATAATATTCCTAAATATCATCCGGAAGTAAAGACATACGAAGTTGCTGATGAGAAAGGGAAGTTTCTTGCGGTCCTATATTTAGACTTCTTCCCCCGTGCAGGGAAGAAAGGAGGAGCCTGGATGACCGAGTACCTTGGACAGAGCAATATCAACGGACAAGAAATCCGCCCACATATCAGCTTGGTAACAAACTTTACGAAACCGACAGAAACGACTCCATCCTTACTTACCTTCGACGAAGTCACTACTTTCCTGCATGAATTCGGACATGCATTACATGGAATGTTAAGCCGTTGTACTTATCCTTCTCTTTCCGGAACCAATGTTTATCGTGACTTTGTTGAGTTACCCTCTCAGTTTATGGAAAACTTTGCCGTTCAAAAAGAGTGGCTTGACCAGTTTGCAGTTCATTACCAAACCGGTGAAAAGATGCCGGAGGAACTGATCAGAAAGATTATAAATGCAGAAAACTACCTGGCAGGTTACAATTCAGAACGACAAATCAGCTTTGGGATGAATGACATGGCATGGCATATTATTGAAAAACCATTTACCGGAGATGTCGTTGAATTCGAAAAGAATGCCATCGCACCGACAGAATTATTCCAATTTGTCAACGGAAGCGCTATAAGCACTGCATTCTCACACATCTTTGCTGGTGGATATGCTGCCGGTTACTATAGTTACAAGTGGGCAGAGGTGCTTGATGCAGATGCATTTAGCGTATTCAAACAAAATGGCATCTTCGACAAAAAGACTGCAGATTCATTCCGTCATAACATCCTTGAAAAAGGAGGGACCGAGCATCCGATGATTCTTTATAAAAACTTCCGGGGACAGGAACCATCAATTAATGCCCTCTTGGAAAGAAGCGGACTAAAGTAATTTTTGCAATTCCTCCTCATAAAAATCAGCCCTTAAAAGTCACATTTTAGGGGCTGATTCATTTTATGATTTTTTAACACTCAATTATGTTCATTATTCATTCTTGAACGATATCCATTCCCAGAATACTCAGCTGTATATGTCTGATATACCATTGATTGCTTTATGATTTTTTAGCCAAAACAAGTCTTGAAATATCAATTGTTTCGTATCAACAGACTTTTCGAAATGTATTTCTCATTTACTTAAGTTAACCTTACGTTAATTTTTTATTAACCTTGAATCAATTACCAAACGGTTCTTTAATTTTATTATACGTAATTGTTAACCCCTGATTAATATCAGAATTCTTTGCATTTTTACATCCCGTTAGAATAAAGCGAGGTATATGTTTGGACTTGAATTAGGACATGTTGTCCTTCTAATTGTACTGGTTCTTGCAACCTGTATTTTTGAATTTATTAATGGTTTTCATGATACAGCAAATGCTGTAGCAACCGTTATTTATACAAATTCCCTGAAACCCCGTGTAGCAGTAATCTGGTCCGGAATCTGGAATTTTATAGGAGTATACGTAGGAGGTATCGCCGTAGCGATGGGGATTATCAATCTTCTCCCCACAGAAATGCTGATCGATCACAATGTCTCTCACGGAGTTGCCCTCATTGCGGCATTGATGGTCACAGCAATCATGTGGAACGGATTAACCTGGTATTTCGGGATTCCCTGCTCCAGTTCCCATACATTGATTGGATCTATCTTTGGAGTAGGACTCTCTTATATGATTCTCAATCCGGCATCTCATGTTTCCTTAAACTGGACTAAAGTCATCGACACAGGGCTTTCATTATTAGTTTCTCCAATGGTCGGTTTTGCTCTTGCATTAACACTTATGTTTCTTCTTTCAAAACTGGTCAGTAATGCAAAAATCTTTAAAGAGCCGAAAGAAAAGAAAGCCCCGCCGTTTTGGATCCGGTCTATCCTGGTTATTACATCTACAAGCGTAAGCTTTTCACACGGATCGAATGACGGACAAAAAGGAGTCGGGATGATGATGCTTATCCTTATTGGCCTTGCTCCCGGTTATTTTGCATTAAATCACAATTCTGACCCTCAGAATTTGCTTTTCAACCTGGATCGTATCGAAACTTCATTGTCAAAGGTCGATCACACAAGATTCAATGAAAAGGATACAAAAATTTATACCGGTGTAATTGAGAAAATTGATTCTCTCAAATTAAATATCTCACCAATCAACTCTTTTAAAGAGGTAAAAGCTGAGGAAGCAGCAGACTGCAGAAAAGACCTCATCCTCATTTTTAAAGGATTGAAAAAGCTTGAAGACAATAACAAAGCAACATTTAGTTCACTTGGAGACATCGGAATAAAAAGGTTGCACGATGATATCTCTTCATCGAAGGAAGTTGTTGAATTCGCCCCGGGATGGGTTATTATATTGATATCAATATCATTAGGTCTAGGTACCATGATCGGATGGAAACGTATAGTCGTAACCATCAGTGAGAAAATCGGGAAAACACACTTGTCGTATGCTCAGGGGATGTCTTCAGAGATCATCGCCGCATCAACCATCGGATTATCATCAGCGATGGGGGTTCCTGTAAGTACAACCCATGTATTATCATCAGGGATTGCAGGGTCAATGGTTGCCCGCGGAGGATTAAGCAATCTTCAGATGCGCACTGTTAAAGTAATCGGGATTGCATGGTTAGTAACACTCCCGGTAACTATCGTCACCTCCGGATTATTATTTGCATTATTTAGATATATACTATAAGTAAGCGGTGCTCTTTAAAGCACAGGAAACTTCAGGAGCATTTTGCTAACAGTTGAAAATAAAATAGGCTGATCCAATAAATTGGGTCAGCCTTTTATTTGTCCTATCCGGGAGATTGATATTAAATCCGCCCTCTCCTAAAGATCATTTGACTTCTTAAACGACCTGCGATATTCTCTCTACTGATCGTTTATCTTTATCTTTCCTGATATTGTTTTTCGTAATACTTCTGGTATTGTCCTGAAGTAACATTATCAAGCCATGCCTGATTGGCAAGATACCAGTCAACTGTTTTCTCCAGTCCTTCGGGAAATTGCAATGAAGGCTTCCATCCCAATTCCTTTTGCAACTTAGATGAGTCAATGGCATACCGTAAATCATGCCCGGCCCTGTCTTTCACAAAAGTGATTAACTTTTCTGAAGTACCCGG
>JAUZOB010000327.1 GCA_030706665.1 Bacteroidota bacterium | reverse complement strand
TTATAAGAGCCAAAGAGATTTTATTTGTATTACTGAAACACGGAATGAGAGAATGGCTAAGTCGCAGTAAGTATGGAAGGCGTTTTTTCTCCCCTCGCAAAGGAAGTCAGCGGCAGGTACATACAACTCAGGAACGATTGCGGATTACCATTGAAGAGTTGGGGCCTACTTATATCAAGTTCGGACAGATACTGGCAGACAGACCAGATATGGTAGCGGAACGTTTCAGAAATGAATTAAAGAAACTTCAGTCAAAAGCAATTCCGTTAGATGATGAGATTGCACTGAACCTGATTGAAAAGGAACTGGGCTATCCGATTGATGAGGTTTTCTCTTCTTTCGACCGGCAATGTCTGGCCTCTGCTTCAATTGGCCAGGTTTATAAAGGAGTATTGAAATCAGGTGAAGAAGTAATCGTAAAGATTCAGCGTCCGCATATTGAGAATAAAATCAAGTTGGATCTTTATCTGATGCGGCATTTGGCTCGCAAGGCTGTTACCAGTTATCCGGAACTGGCGGCTATAAATATCGTTGGATTGATTGATGAGTTCGGACAGAATATTCTGAAAGAGCTTGATTATTATATAGAAACCTCGAATATCCATCGCTTTAGTGAACTTTTCAAAGACGATCCCCGGATTCATGTTCCGAAGGTCTATATGGACTATACAACCAAACGTCTGTTGATTATGGAGTATATTTCAGGGATTTCTCCTGATAATATACCGGAGATGGAGGCTAACGGGTATGATCTTAAAATAATAGCACGAAATGGGGCGGATATTGTCTTAAAGATGATTCTGCAACATGGTTTCTTTCATGCAGATCCTCACCCCGGTAATATTTTTATCATGCCCGGGAATGTATTGGCCTTTATTGATTTCGGGATGACCGGAGTCCTGAAGCCCAGAGATATGAATTTTCTGGCAAATTTTGCCTTGGGCTTTGCCCGGATGGATTCCAAATCAATTACTGATGCTTTGCTTAAGTTGTGCGGGATCCGGTTTTATGATCGCATTGATGAACTTCAATTTGAGATTGACGACCTGTTAAAGCGAAACAGCTATTTGCCTTTCGAAAAGATGGACTTCGCCAAAATTATGCAGGATTGTGTGAATATTATTGTGAAATATGAGCTACAAATTCCTTCAAGTATCTTCCTTTTGCTGAAAGCACTTGCTACCATTGAAAAGTTTGCCGGTAAATTGGATCCTGACATTGCCCTTGGTCCGGTCATCCTGCCTTATGCCAAGTCCCTTGTTGCTAAAAAATATGACCCGCGACGACTGGCGTCAGATATCTATGATACTATAACTGATTATATCTCATTGATTCGTGACTTTCCGGGTGATGTGAATGAAATTCTTTATAAAATTAAGGAAGGTAAAATGCAACATGAGATAAATGTAAAAGAGAGTCAGGCCTTATTGAAGTCATTGAAGCAGTTTAGTCAGCGTATTGCGCTTGTTGTGCTTCTGACCGGAATGATTCTCTGTTCTGTCATGTTGGTCGTATGGGGGAGTGATAAAACTTTCGGTAAGGTTGCATTTGGGATCTCTTTCTTTTTCTCTATCTGGATTGTCTTTAAATTATTAGTCAAGACAAGAGTTTGAAAATCCGATTATTAATGGAAATCCCTTCTTCTGATTCAATTTTAATATTGAAGAAGGAAAATCCTTGATAGATAAAGCACTTAATCGGTTGTAGTTACATTGAATACTCCCGGGTTAAGCGCTTTCTGTGTATAAAAAAGATGACGTAGAAAGGAAAGAGTCCAAAAAAGAAAGATATTTCATGTGACGGATAAATAATGAATTCCAACAGATTAAGTACCCTTTTTTAGTGAATATCTTTGATCTAAGGACTCTTTTTATTATTAAGAAAGAGGGGTTATATTTCTATAATCTCAGATAAGGAAAATAGACCTGTTGTGTCGATATCAGGAAAATATTGTTTAAAGAGATCAGGCGGAATTCCAATGTCTGCGACAAAGAGTCTGCCTAATATATCACGGGTTTCAGGAATAGCAAAGGAAGATTTAGGCAATCCGATGGTCATTGTTGCTGTGGGTTTGATATATTTCGGATAGATCATACCTTTATCCGGATCTATTCCGGATGGGATATCAAATGAGAGTACGGGAACTTCTGTCTCTGTAACCATTTCGATAAATGTTTTAGCCCAACCGTAGGGTTCACCATTGATATTGCATCCGAGAATACCATCGATGATAAGATCAAAGTGCTCATAAAAGGCCAGTTCCGGCATTCCATGAATGACTCTGCAGTTCATAGCTATTAAAGCTTCCAGTTGTCGGGCTGTTTCCGGAGAAAGTTGTTCCGGTTCTCTGGTTGTAAAGACTGTAATTTGTGCCCCATGATTGTGCAGATAACGGGCAGCGGTGAGCACTCCGGCTCCGTTTCCACCGGTACCGGTAAGAATTAATATCTTTTTAAATTCGGGTTTATTTTCGAGAAACAGCATTGATGCCAGATGCGCTAATGTCCTTCCTGCATTTTCCATCATCTGAATTGAATCAATTGAGTATTTCTCGTTCATAATTTTGAAGATGGCTTCCATCTGAAATCTGCTAACGAACGGAACCGGTGCTAAAACTTTCTTTGTCATACCCCAGTTTTTTATTTAGTGTGCGACCCAATCAAATCATTGCTATTAAATTAAGAAATATATTTCAAGAATGAAAGAGTTGAATTGTTAAATATTTTATATTCATGTAATTACATGAAGGAAAAGTTTTTTAACGTGATCCGCTTTTCTATTGCTTATGTGATGGAGGTGGGTGCCTCAAAAGATTTTACGTTAGGATGAGGAAGGGATTGTCTTTTCTTTTTTGATCTTTGGTTTAATCAGCAAGCGGAGTGATTGATCAAAAGTCAGATAATTCCATACCCAATTAATAAAGGTCATAAAACGATTTTTGATTCCTACAAGTGACATGAGATGAACAAAAAGCCAAAGGACCCAAGCCATAAATCCTTGTATTTTTAATCCGGGAAGGTCTGCAACGGCAAGGTTTCTTCCTACGGTTGCCATTGACCCTCTATCTGTATAATGAAATGGTTTTAGGGATTCTCCTTTTTCCATTCTTTGTATGTTTTTTGCAAGCAATCCGGCTTGCTGAATTGCTACCTGGGCAACCTGTGGATGTCCGGAAGGATAATCAATGGTTTGCAAATAACATAGATCCCCCACTGCAAATACATCTGTCAATCCTTTTATCCGGTTAAATTCATCAACCTGGATTCTATTTGCTCTTGCTATAGCTTCCGTGGGAATGCCGGGAATTATTTTGCCTGAGACACCGGCTGCCCAAACAAGTGTACGACTAAGTAATTTTCTGTCTTCGGATAAGACAATTGTTTTACCGTCATAGTCTTTCACTGCGGTACGAAGGAAAACTTTTACACCAAGATCTTTTAGGTATTGTTCTGCCTTTACGGAAGCTTTAGTCGACATCCCGTTGAGCAGACGATCGGAAGCTTCGAACAGGTATACATTCATCAGACTGAAATCAAGTTCCGGATAGTCTTTGGGAAGTATGTAACGTTTCATCTCCGCTAAGGCTCCTGCAAGTTCAACTCCGGTTGGCCCTCCTCCAACAACAGCAACAGTCATGTAAGCTCCTGTTTGTTGCGGATCGGTTTGATTGAGCGCAGTCTCGTAATTTTTTAAGATATAGTTTCTCAGATAGATTGCTTCTGAAATAGACTTCATTGGAATGCTGTACTCTTTAACTTGTTC
>JAUZOB010000326.1 GCA_030706665.1 Bacteroidota bacterium | reverse complement strand
TCGTTTCGTTAAAGCTCCCGTAGCCCAACGTCAGTTCGGCATCATTGTTCCGCTCAAACCCCGACCGCGGGACAAGGTTGAACACGCCGAACATACGGTCTCCCAGCTCGGCCGAATAGCCTCCGCGCTGGGTTTCCAGATAATCCACATCATCCCCATAAATCTTTATGGCCAGAGATCCTTTCACCCCCGAAACAGATTCTTCGACATTATCCATAATGGGTTGAGAGAAGTTAAACGCTACTCCCGGATATTTTGACAATTTCTGGGTCATACGATCTATCAACTCATCCCGGTTCTTTTTAATCTCCATTGCTTTCGTATGATAGATATCGACATGAAATTCGACATTATAGAATCCGGTCGCATCAGTTCCATCATTGGGGCGCCCGGTTTGGGACAACACTTGTTTGACTTCCGGGAATGACTTAATAATTCCGCGCATATCCTGAGAGATCTTTATCGCTTCATCCAACGAGACACTCATTGGCAATGACGCCCTTACATAAATTGCCCCTTCATTTAATTGCGGTAGAAATTCAGATCCAAGAAATTTGAAAGAAAAGAGGCTTAATGCCAATACTATTGCAGATATCAACAGACTGATCCGTTTATTCCGATAAGTAAAATCAAAGAATGCCGTTGTATATTTTGTAATGAATATAAGAACCGGATTATGTTTCTCTCTCACATTCTTTGAAAAAAGGAAGCTTGCCATTACAGGTGCAAACGTCAGGGCAAAGATCAAAGCGCCCAGCAATGCAAAACCTAAGGTGAAGGCCAGAGGAGAGAACATTTTACCTTCTACTTTTTGGAAAGAGAAAATCGGAAGAAGGGCCGTAATAATGATCAATTTGGAGATAAAGATCGATTTCCCCATTTCCGT
Source organism: Bacteroidota bacterium (assembly GCA_030706665.1). Lineage (GTDB taxonomy): Bacteria > Bacteroidota > Bacteroidia > Bacteroidales > Prolixibacteraceae > JAUZOB01. The sequence continues at coordinate 2,899 of JAUZOB010000326.1, read as the reverse complement.
CCCGGTCTCTTTAATAATCCCAAGTTTCGAAAGCACATTATACCTTTCCATTCCAACTTCTTTGGCCTTTTTGTCAAGAGTCACAAAGATTCCCTCTACCATAACCACCGCTCCGTCAATGATAATTCCGAAGTCAATTGCTCCCATCGACAACAAATTAGCAGTCATACCCTTCAATCTCAGGCAAATGAATGCGAACAGCAATGCAAGAGGAATTATGAGCGAAACAATAATGGTTGTCCGCCAATCGGCCATAAATATCAGGACAATGAAGGTAACAAACAGAACTCCTTCGATCAGGTTTTTTAAAACTGTATGGGTAGAATAGTTAATCAGATCTTCCCGATTGTAAAAAGTGTTGATTTTGACGTCAGAAGGAAGAATCTTCGTATTCAGTTCATCAATTTTCTCTTTGACATTCTTTATCACTCCTCCCGGGTCCTGTCCTTTTCGTGATACAACAATACCCTCAACGACATCTGGTTGATTATCCCGTCCCACTTGTCCCAATCTGGGAAGACAGGATTCTTTAACAATTGCTACGTTTCGGACCATAATGGGGGTCCCCTTAATATTCTTGACAATCACCTGCCCGATTTCTTCCATTTTATCAAGGACCCCGATTCCCCGCACTACATATGCCTGAGTATTGTGTTCAATTACATCACCCCCGACATTGATATTACTGCGGTTCACAGCCTGATAAACCTCAAGCGGAGTAATCTCGTATTTGGCAAGTAGTTTAGGATCAACCTGTATCTCATAAGTCTTAACTTCTCCGCCGAAACTGACAACGTCAGCGACACCGGAAATTGAACGAAGATGCTTCTCAACGACCCAATCTTCAAGGGTTTTTAGTTCTCTAACACTTCGCTTGGGACTTTGCAGGGTAAACCTGAAGATTTCACCCGTAGGTCCATATGGCGGTTCTACTTCAGGTCTTACCCCCTCAGGTAAATCAACATTTGCCAAAAGATTATTCACTTGCTGGCGGGCAAAAGCATCATCTACCCCATCATCAAACATGATTTTCACAACCGACAGTCCGAATAACGTTGTTGAGCGAACATCCGTTTTCTTTTGGGCAGAGTTCATCTCAAGCTCTATTGGCATCGTTACATACCGTTCAATCTCTTCAGCACTTCGTCCAGGCCACTGAGTAATTATAGAGATTTGTGTATTCGTAACATCAGGGAACGCTTCGACAGGTGTATTTATGTAACTTACAATACCCCATGCAATGACAATTGCTATGCTGAAGAAAATAAAGAATTTATTCTTCAATGAGAATGCAATTATCCTCTTTATAAACTTATTCATATAGATGTTATTAGGGGAAAGCTTACGATTTACTGGTTCAATGCATTATAAATCAATAACTGCATATTCGTAATCACTTTCTCTCCCGGTTTTAAACCGGAACTTATATAAGCATATCTTGAATTGAAATTTGCTACCTCGACCCAACGAATCTGAACGTCGCACTTATTGTTATAAACAACAACCCAATATCGATTCCGATCGAAGATGATTGAATTTGCAGGGGCTGCAAGCATTGTCTTATCCGTCTTCTGTTGAACTGCAACATTCGCAAACATTTCAGGTTTGAGCAGGTTTTCTTTATTACTTAACTGAATCCTGACTTTCATCGTCTTGTTGTCAGGATCAAGTACATTATAAATTTTATCAATCTCCCCGTCAAATCTTTTATCAGGATAAGAAAGTGTCGTGACAGATACTTTATCATGAAGGTGGACGCCTGCAATGTCCGATTCATATACATTTGCAAGCACCCAGATTGTTTTTAGATCGGAAATAGTAAATAGGTTGGTTCCATTATCGGAACGAATCTGCATGTCCGGATTCACATTCTTCTCAACGATATACCCTGAGATCGGAGCCCTGACAATATAATTTGACTGCCTCCCCGAACCATAAATCGAAAGAACTGTCTTTACTCTTCTGAGTTCCGATTTTGCTTTCTCTACCTCTTTTTGGGAAGTGACATATTCTTTTTCAGAAGAGATCCCACTCTTATACATATCGGCAATTGCAGCATGGTTTTTCTCTGCAACAATAAAATTTGACTGTGCGGTAATCAAGTCATTTTGTACTCCTGCCATTTCCGAACTTCGTATCATTGCCAGCACCTGTCCCTTATTCACAAAGTCACCTAATGTAGGTTTTACATTTATAACATTCCCACTAACCATCGGATAAATCTTAACCACCTTATCCTGATCGTATGAAATTTTCCCGATTAACTGCAACTCATTCATTACAGGCTTATTGGCCACAGTATCAAATTGGATTTGCTTCATCAGGCTGTCGGGAATACAAAATTTCTTAGGTGCATCCTCCGTCTTTTTCTCATGTGAAGAACAACCTGCCAACGTTGCTATCAAAAGGAGAATTACTGCTATTTTTTTCATAAAAATTCTTTTAATTCTGGATTAGAAGATCTTTACCAACACTGAAGTTCAAATTCTCAAGTGCATTTATCCGATTATATTGAAGTGTATTAAATTGAATTTTATTTTGTTTATAAGCATCATAGTAGTTTAAGAACTCAATGAGACTAATATTCTTACAGGTAAAATTTTTCACAATCTCATTCATGAGCCCATCCATGTCCTCTATATACTTCTTATCAAACTTTCGAAAGAGACTATTATTCTCATTCAAGACTGCATAAGCCTGAATGACCTCTGCTTTAACTTTATCTCCCGCCGAAAGCAAATCGACTTTACTACCTTCCAAGTCCATTTTTGCTGCTTTTATACCTCCCTGATTGCGATTAAAAAAAGGCAAGTCGATCTGCATTCCGACAGAATTATAGTTCTTCACATACCCTCCGCTTTTATCCCATCCGGCAGACATCGTCACATCCGGAATAGCC
>JAUZOB010000325.1 GCA_030706665.1 Bacteroidota bacterium | reverse complement strand
ATTCACTCATTAAACTTTCTACTGACGAAATTCAGGTTAACGTTATCCACAAAGCCGTCGGACAGATTTCCGAATCAGACGTTATGCTTGCAACTGCATCGAATGCAATTATCCTCGGCTTCCAAGTTCGTCCATCAATGAGTGCCAGAAAATTAGCAGAGAAAGAACAGATCGATATTCGTCTTTATTCAGTTATCTATAAAGCAATCGAAGAAATCAAGGCTGCGATGGAGGGTATGCTTTCTCCTGATATCAAAGAAGAAATTGTTGCCACCGTTGAAGTTGTCGAAGCATTTAAGATCACTAAAGTCGGTACAGTTGCCGGATGTATGGTTCGTGACGGAAAGATCAAACGAAATACCAAGATCCGAATTATTCGCGATGGCATCGTAGTCTACACCGGGGAGCTCGCTTCATTGAAACGTTTTAAAGATGACGTCAAAGAAGTAAGCAAAGGATTTGAGTGTGGTCTAAATATCGCAAACTACAACGATATTAAAGCAGGTGATATCATCGAGGGATACGAAGAGATTGAAGTTAGTCGTAAACTCTAAGTTATTAAATAGATCCAAGGGAAACCGAAATAATCGGTTTCCCTTTTTTATTTCTCCTTCGCTAAAAATCAGCTCTTACCATGAGTTTTCTCACTTTACTAATGATATCAATAGGCTTATCTGTTGATTCTTTTGCCGTTTCTTTAGGTTGTGGTTTTTCAAAACAAGGAATTTGTTTCAAACGGACCTTCTGGCTCGCCTTCTCTCTTGCAGCATTCCAAGCTGCAATGCCAGTAGTAGGATGGGCTGTAGGAACCGGTGTTAGAGGACTCATTGAGCAGTTTGATCATTGGATTGCATTTATTCTTTTAAGCCTCATCGGGGCAAAAATGATTATCGAAAGCATCAGGGGTAAAGAGACAGATGAAGATTGTGCCTGTCACCTGACTTTCAAAGAAGTTATCACTCTTTCCGTTGGAACCAGCATTGATGCTCTCGTTGTAGGGTTCAGCTTTGCTTTTCTAAAAATAAACATTGCCTTTGCCTCACTGATCATTGGATTAACCACTTTTCTTTTTGCATTTGCAGGCGTTCTCATAGGGAAAAAAGCAGGACATCTGCTAGGTAAAGAAGTAGAAATTGCAGGAGGTGTCATTCTTGTTTTACTGGGAGTAAAAATCCTTCTTGAGCATCTGTGCGGAATACACATCTTCTAATCTGAATGACCAACAACACTTCATTCTACTTCAATAGTGTATTCTAATTATTTATTTGTCTTTCTACGCCAGGACGCTTAAACCATGTTCATATCACAAAAAGAAGATAGAATTCTTCCGTTTGAGGATATTTGTCCTACATTATAAACTTAACAACGATTGTATAAACTTTCATAGAGGATCTTATATTGTGGGAAGGACAACAATAACGGTACGATATAGTTTTCAATTTGACGCACCTCTTGCGTTATTAAAAAAACCGATCACTCTTAATATTACTTAAGAAATGGATCGGTATACCTTTATGATTGAGAATAAATAAGACAACATCTAATCTTTAACCAAAAGATGAAATCTTACAATTAAATGTAGCAGAGATTACTTTTTATTTCTTCTTGACTTCGATTTAGAATTAAAGGCAATTCCCCTTTTTTTATCGACAACCTCATTCTTACTTTGATCTGTGAATCTCTTCTTTTTCTCATGAAATGCCCCCTTAAAAGTAGGATCATCTATCTTTCTCTGCCTGTCAATTTCACGCAATTGAGCCTGTTGCTCTTCAAACCCTGTCGGTACTATTTCAACTTCATTCGGAATGCTTAGCTCCGGAATTTCCATTCGAATGATCTTTTCGATCTTCTTAAAATGCCATTCTTCTGAAGGATCAATCAGTGTAATTGCCGTGCCAAATGTATTAGCCCTCGCAGTCCGCCCAATTCTGTGCACATAATCTTCATACAAAGAAGGCATCTCAAGATTTATAACATGGCTTACTTTGCTGACATCAATTCCCCGGGCAGAAACATCAGTCGAAATCAAAACCCGGACACTCCCATCTTTAAATGCATTAATATTATTAATCCTGGCAGATTGAGCTTTATTCGAATGCAAGATTCTTACCTCTCCTTCAACTTTGCGCCGAATGGTATTATAAAGATCTTCGGCAGCACTTTTGGTTTTGCAGAATATAATAACACGATTGAAAGTATCGATATCCTCAAGTAAATGTTTTACAAGATTCAGCTTTGTTTTATAATTAGGAACTCTATAGATCTTCTGTTCGACAAGTTCAGCAGGAGTTGCTGAGGGTGCGACCTCAACTCTAACAGGAAATGTAAGGAATTCATGACTCATCTTCTCTATGTGCTCTGAAAAGGTAGCAGAGAAAAGTAAGTTTTGTCGTTTGGAAGGAATTATCTCAAATAATTTCCTCAGCTGAGGCATAAAACCCATGTCGAGCATTCGGTCCGCTTCATCGAAAACCAATGTTTTTACCTTTTTTAAGCTCAGAACACCTGCCTGATATAAATCCATTAAACGTCCAGGAGTCGCAACCAAGATGTCTATCCCCGGTTTAATGAGTTCAGCATGTTTAGTCCAACCGATGCCACCATAAATTGCAGCAAAACGGAGGTCTGTATATTGACACAACTCTTGAAGATCTTCACCGACCTGAATAGAGAGTTCGCGAGTAGGAACAAGAATAATTGCTCTCGGGTCCTCTCCTTCAGCTTTGACTAATTTCATGAGAATCGGAATAATGTAGGCAGCAGTTTTACCGGTTCCGGTTTGTGCAATTCCTAAAACATCCTGTCCCGAGCGGATAGCCGGAATCGCTTCCTCCTGTATCGGTGTGGGTGTTGTAAAACCAATCTCATCAAGAGCCTTTCTTACGGATTTACTGATATTTAAATCATCGAATGTATTCATGATGCAAAAATAGACAAATCTCAACGATATTCGATTCACTTCGGATAAATCGAATTAGAAACTGAATTAATAAACATTAAGAGGTATCATCTGACTCAATTATAGCTGCATCTTTTAAAAAATATACAACCCAAAAATCATCTCCCGACAAATCCCAATTATAGAATGCAATTAATTACCAATATATAGATAAAAACAAGTATCAAAATCGAAAGATTATCTATCAGGCATTATCCCGCATTGGTCATTGTTAACATTTATCGGATGGCAAATATCTCAATTTCTATAGATTCAGAATTCTATAATTCAATGCCAAACATTCAAAAAAAGAAAGCGCGAATCATCAAAACATCAATTTCAAACATTTCTCACCCGATAAATCTTCCCGGGTAAGTTTTCCAACAATCCATCCATCTCAAGATTGAAAAGAATTGCCGATACTTTACTCATTGGAGTCTGAGCCAAAGTTGAGATCTCTTCTATCTGCATTTCTCCTTTTTGCCGGACCAACGAGAATACTTTTTCTTCTTCAGGCTGTAACTTTTGAAAAAGAACGGGTTCAACATGTTTAATCTCTACCGCAGGTTCATCCCATCCAAGATTAAATGCAAGGTCTTTTGCAGATTCAATTAATGCAGCCTGATTATTCTTAATAAGCTTATTACATCCTGATGAGTAAGTATCTCCACATCGACCGGGGAAAGCGAAAATATCCCTGTTATAGGAAGAGGCCAATGATGCAGTAACCAGCGAGCCTCCTTTCATCCCTGATTCAATAACAATGGTTGCATCAGCTAAGCCGGCAATAATACGATTTCTCCTGACAAAATTCTTAGGATCAATCTTTGAACCGGAGGGAAATTCAGTAAGCAGACCTCCGTTT
>JAUZOB010000324.1 GCA_030706665.1 Bacteroidota bacterium | reverse complement strand
TGAAAATTAATGAGCGATAGTACAATTCAAAAATGATACTATTAATGGATAATATTTGATCTATTATATCCGTTTTTCCACAATTACGGCTAATATATTAGCCATTAATATAAAATAAGCTTATCCTGTATGAGCTGGATATCTGTAAAGAATTTTAGTGTAATTTCCATTTGCAGGCTGTTTAAAAATCCTTTAAATTCTTTTTAACAACCTTAGTAAATTATTCCAGAATCTTAGAAATGTTTCTTCTTTGTAAATGATGTGGATGTTATTGATGTTTGATTTCCTTGTGTTTAAATATAAATAGACAAAGAGTTTAAAAAAATGTTTTCTTAGAATGGTTAATTCTGACTGATAATCTGCGTCCGAATGTTTAATTTTCGGAAAAATTTGAAGATAATATGAAGATTAAGTTTGAAGACAGATATAAGGACCTTAATTTTGATGAACGAATGAGTTCTCTTTCAGATGAAGAACTCAACAATGTGTTGAAGCACAGGAAAGATTATCAGGAAAAAGCTGTTGATTCGGCTGTAAACGAAGCATTGAAACGGGGTTTAATAGCTTCTGTTGGAGATTTGAATAGACCTGAATATAATATTGAAGAAACTGCCGGGAATTCCTTCTTTTTCCCACTGTTCAATAATGTTGCAAGTGCAAAGACAATGCTGGCCAGTTTGACCCGAACTCTGATTCTTTTAGGTAGCATCCCGATCATCTTCTCCATTTTTAAATCAATAAATCAAATTACCCCCATGGTAATTCTTTCTTTTGCTGTAGGGGTGATGTGGTGTTTATTAGCCATTTTTATGCGGATCTACAAAAAGAGAGTTATTCCTGTAGTGCTGTCAATTCTGTATGTGATTGTTTATCCATCGGCAATGTTCTTATTTGCGAGATCGAGTACTCCATTTGAATGGGGACTTATCGTGTTTATGTTTGTCTTTGGATTATATCTTTTGTGGGTTTCTTTTACAACCTTGAAGTATTTGAATCAGCATGAATAATACAAAATGCAGATTCAACATTTATCTGTAATCATATTCAGGGAGGGATGCTTGTTCTATTCCATTCCGGGAATATATTCTGACCGAGAATTGTTATCCTTCGATGGTATATTGAGTTCTGATTTTTGGACAGTTAGATTGTGATAGACATTGCATTCGATTAGCTCTTCGCTTTCGTAGTTTTAAGTATGAAATATGGTTTTTGATCGGTATAATCCTTGTTTGAGTCGGTGAAAAAAGTAATTCTGAAATATTTTGTTAGTAATTTCACAAACAAAAATTTAAAGGTTATGAGATTGCTGGCATTAACAAGTTTCTTTTTCCTGCTTGGGATGTTAATAAGCCGTCTTTGGGCTGCCCCGGTTGGATTATCGACTGCCAATGATTACAAAGCTTTTAAGGTGAATGATTTTAATAAAGTATACCTTGAGGGCGGTTTTAATGTAGTTTTCAAACAAGGTGCAGTCGCAAGTCTTGCTGTCCATGCTGATGAAGCGAACATGAAAGAACTAAAGGTTTTCTCTGATAATGGAGAACTCCATGTCGTGACTAAAAAGAATAACCCGAAAGTAGATCTGATTATCACTGCGAGAAGTCTTGAAAAAATCAAGGTAGATGGTGGGATTAAGTTTCAAACAGAAGGACTTCTGAAATTTAATAAGCTCTCGCTTGAAATTAATGGTGGGGCGAAGGGAAATTTGTCTGTTTCAGGAGCTGAATTGAATATCTGGAATGGAGGAGGTTGCTTGCTGGAACTGGATGGAGGCTGCACTCAATTGAATATCAATGTTGAGGGGGCAGGGAAAATAAAAGCGGAAAATCTTAAGGCAAAGAATGTCTATGTCAAGATAAATGGTGCCGGAGTCGCTCATGTTTATCCGGTCAATTATCTTGATGCTCGTATTGAAGGGGTCGGAAAGATCGGGTATAAAGGAACACCCAAACAGATATCCAAATCTGTCAGCGGACTTGGTGTCGTTTCGCAAGATTGATTTTTAAGATAAAATAGTGAAGGCGGGGTCATCGTTAATTACGAGGACCCCGCTTTTTTTATGGGTATACCTGATAAAAGCTCTGCTATATTCAAAATATGAGGGAACATTATTAATAAGCATCGGGGATCTTAGTAATTCATCGGTTCGAAATATTATGCTGATTTTACTATAACTAACCCATATCAACAAGGGAGCAACGCCTTATTTCGTTCGTCCTTCGTACGTGGTTCAGATATGGTTCGTTCGTCGAAATGATATTTGAACCACGTCTGAACCGTGAATTATATATGGTGCTGGTATAGAGCTTCTATAACGTTTGAGTTATTCTCCTCTCAACAGCAGTTGTTTAATCTCATTCACAGTTGAAGAATATCACCGTCAGCTTAAAAAAGCTGTTAAAAGGGGAAATAGCTTTCTTGACGTTTCACTAAAAGTTATTTCCCTTTTTAACAGCTCATCATGAGCAACAAAGATTGATGAAAATTTTCTTTGTCACAGTTTGCTTTCCACTACAATTTTGACTGATCTTTTCCTCTTGATCAGCTTTATTAATTATTTATTTGCTGATGCCTGATAGTTAAAGGATATGCTTCTCTTTATATTATTTTTTTCAACTGTCAAGCGGAAATGTTGTTCTACGCTATTCTTATCATGAAAGTAACGAATTATCTCTTTATCACCGACTACCTGCCAGTCTTTGTATTTACTTTTTAAAAGTGCTTCTTTGACGTAGGAAGGTATAGGTGCATTGGTGATCATCTCCCTGGTTGCGATAAGATTTCCTTCTGCAGAATATACGGCATACAAATTATTACCTTTTTCGCTTTTCATGGAAACTTCATAGCGATCAGGATTGACATCGGATGCAGCTTTATCATATACCCATCCGTATTCATGTATTGCATAAGGGAATTTAGACCATGTAAGTGGATTATTCAAATTAAAATCAATGTTCGCAGCCTTGAGAACAGCAGGAGGAATTTGATCTATTTTAAGATCAAATACTTCGTGAGTCGTTACATCATTAAGGTTATAATCATGATCTACTTGTGCAAGTGAAGGAAGCACAAATGTCATTAATGTTAAACATGTAATCAAAAATTTTTTCATAATTACCAAATTTTAATTAATAACTCAGATTCCTGTATGATTTCATGTTGTTTTAATCTAAAACAAAATTGGTATGTTTTAGTTCATGCATGTGCATTTCTATAGTATCCTGCATCATCCGTTTTTTATCCTTTCATGACTATTCTACGGTGACCGATTTCGCCAGGTTTCGGGGTTGGTCAACATTGCAACCTTTATATTTTGCCATATAATAAGAAAACATTTGAAGCGGAATGATTGACAGAATGGGCATTGCTTCACCTAATAATTCTCGATGATTCCGTTGAAACTATGGTCGTACGTTCCGAATTCGACACATGGGGGTGAGCCGTTGATTTGATTTGGTGCCCAACGGGTGTGAGCAATTCCACATCTTCCTTCAATCATTGAAAGAAGAGGACTTTCAATGGAGACAATGTTTCCGGGGCTCTTGAACAAATGAATTTCTCCATTCAGGATTGCAATACCGGCACTGTCATATCAGCGATATTCGAGTTTTTATTTTTCAAGCAAAAGGTCTTTTGCCTCCTGTTGTCCTACATAACCTACTATTCCACACATGATATTTATATTGAACGGAAGATAAAGAGAGAGAAGAAGAAAGTAGCTTTCATATGGATGAAATTAAATCGTAGTCTGAAAAATCATTTTAAACACTTTGGTGTTTTTAACTTATGTTGAAATTTGAGTAACTAATTATGGCTTT
>JAUZOB010000323.1 GCA_030706665.1 Bacteroidota bacterium | reverse complement strand
GCATTGCGTGCTTTTTCCAGCGCCTCTGAGATGAATTTTGATGAAATGATTAAAGAGGATGCTCTCTTCAACTACGCCAAGCTGACTTACGAGTTGTCGTATTCTCCCTTTAACGAAGCGATCAAGGCTTTTGATAAATATATTTCGCTTTATCCGAATACGGAACGGAATGCAACGGCTTATGATTTTCTTGTCCAGGTTTACATGACAACAAGAAACTACAAGGAAGCCTTAAGCTCTATTGAAAAAATCAGGAATAAGACAGCTTCAATCAAAAAGGCTTATCAGCGATTGACTTATTACAGAGGATTGGAGTTGTTCAGTAATCAGGATTTTAAAGAAGCGCAGGGAATGTTTAAAAAGTCGCTCGCGGATGGTCAGTATGATGCGAATCTTAAAGCCAATGCTCTTTTCTGGAGTGGAGAAACATATTTCAGATTGGAAGATTTTCGAGCTGCAGTCTCAGAATATAAAGCTTTTCTAAATTCTCAGGGGGTAGCTGCCAATCCTGAATTTTATAGGGCGAATTATGGAATCGGATATGCTTATTTCAAGCAGAAAGATTACGAGCTTGCCCTTCCATGGTTTAAGAAGGTTGTAAATAGTGAGGCCGGTGGAGATGTCAAACTTTATTCCGATGCATTGAATCGTCTTGGAGACTGTTATTTCAGTGGGCGAAATTTTACGATGGCCATGGAAGCATATGCAAAATCACAAAAGATAGGAGATTATGATCCGGACTATGCTTTGTTTCAGCTGGCATTTTGTAATGGAATGTTACGTAAGGATGACCAGAAGATTGATCAGCTGAATCTGTTGCTAAAGAAATATCCCGGAACTTCATTAGGGGCAGATGCTCTTTTTGAGATAGGACGAACCTATGAAAAAATTGGTCAGAATAATAAGGCTCTTGATTCTTATCAGGAACTGATTCGGAAATATCCTTCCAGCTCACTGGTGTCAAAAGCACTGCTTCAATCCGGATTGACCTCATATAACCTGAATGATTATAAGAAGTCATTGGGGTATTACAAGCAGGTCGTAGAGAAATATCCACAATCTCAAGATGTACAATCTGCTTTGTATGGGATGAAAAACAGCTATGTCGAGCTGAATCAGGTTGACGAATATGTGGATTATTCTAATAAAATTGGAGGGAATGCCGCAGTTTCTAAAGGAGAGCAGGATTCGCTTATGTATGTGGCTGCAGAAAAGCTTTTCATGGCCGGAGATTCGAGATCTAAAAAGCAATTGGAAAAGTATCTCAGTGCATTCCCTACTGGCGGTTCTGCTTTGAATGCTCATTTCTATCTTGCAGAGATCTATTATAAAGATAAAGAGTTTCCGAAGGCATTAGCCGATTATGAATTTGTAACTGCTGCTTCTGCAAACAGCTTCTCTGAAGCAGCTCTTGCCAAGGCTGGAGAACTTCGATATAATACAGGCGACTACAAGGATGCATTGTCCCATTTTCTGAATCTTGAGAAGATCGGAGGCAGTAAGTTGAGTTTGCTGACTGCACGACAAGGAATAATGAGTTGCTATTATTCGTTAAATGATTATCCTGCAGTAATTGAGAGTGCAGATAAATTGCTGAAAACTGAAAACCTGAATGAGACTGTCGGGGCTGAAGCTCGTTTTATGAAAGGGAAAGCGCTTTATCAGACAAAGAGACCTGATCTTGCTTTTCCTTTGCTGAAAGAAGCTGCGAAGAACACTCAGACGGCAGAAGGAGCTGAGGCAAAATATTTGACGACACAGATACTATTTGATCAGAAAAAACTTCAACAGTCCGAAAAAGAAATTATGGACTTTATCAATAAAGGAACTTCCCACCAATATTGGCTGGCTCGTAGCTTTATACTACTTTCTGAAATATATCAGTCAAAAGGAGAGTTGTTCCAGGCAAAGGAGACTTTACGAAGTCTGATGGATAATTATACCGTTAAAGATGATGGAATTATGGAAGAAGCGGAAAAACGCTTCAATGTCATAGACAATGCTGAAAAGGCAATTGAAGAAAAGGGAAATAATAGTTATGAGATTAATCTTAAAAAATCAAAAGCTATTAAGAAGTAATTTATTTTTAATGGTCTTAATATAATTGAAAAGTTTTTTACAAATGAGATATTTGAAATTTATATGCTTTGCACTTTTTCTGTCAATGACTTCAGTGACATATGCACAGAAAGATACTATTCTTCACAAAGAAGTAGAAGTAACCAAGGCTTATCAGCCCATCATCAGGGATGCACAGAAGATTTCGATTATTCCTGCTAATAGCGATACTGTTATAACGAAACCGACTTTCGGTTACTCCATTCAATCCAAACCCGGACAATTGGCAAGAACTCCGACTTCGATAGCCGCAGCTAATCTTGCAAATGAATCAGAAACCAGATCAGGATTGGGATATCTAAAGGCCGGCTTGGGAAACTATCTGACATCATATGCGGAGTTGTTTCTCAATAAACCACAATCTGAAAACACAGCTTTTGGCATGCACTTTAAGCATCTTGCCTCTGGCGGAGATATAAAGCTTGCGAATGGAAGTAATGTTGATGCTCCTTTTAGTCAGAATGGCATAAGTATGTTTGCCAAACAATTCTTTCAATCGTCTGCACTGTCTTTCGATTTGGGGTATAATCGGGATCGCATCACTTATTATGGATTGCCGGATTTTCAGAATCTGACTTATTCGGAATATTACGATCGTAAACAAGTATTTCAAAAAGCGTGGTTAGGTGCTTCTTATAAAATTAATCCTTCGACAGAGGGTCAACCTGCTTATGATTTTAAGTTGAATTACCATTATTTTACGGCAAGGTCAGGGCAAAAAGAGAATTTCCTTTCCTTTCAAGGCGATTATATCCCGACCATCCAATGGTTTAAATTAGATCTTCAGGGCGGGGTAGATTATTTGCGTACGAATAACCTGATTTTTATTAATGACCAGGATCTCTTTAATAATACTCTTAGTTACCGTCAGTTGATTCTTGTACACTTTAATCCGACATTTCTTTTTGAAGGGGATCAGGGGAAAGCCAGGATAGGAATGAAATCAACAATAAATATTGATAATACTCAGGATTTGAAGTGTTATGTATCCCCAAATGTTCAGCTGGATTGGTATCCGATTGAAAAGTATTTGGGACTGTATGCCGGGGCCGATGGTGATTTTAATCCCAATACGCTTGCATCTATGTCGGAATTATATCCCTATAAGAATACATTTGAACCAATCTCTCCGACAATCGAGCAATATAGATTCTATGGCGGGATTCAGGGCCAGATTTCTGATAAATTTGCTTACCGGACAGAGATTAGTCATGCCTGGGTAGAAGGACTTCCTTCTTTTTATTTTAATGTCATTAAACTTTCTGGATCGAATCCTATGTTCTATTGTGACAATCGTTACCATAATGATTGGATAAAGACAAAAGATACCCGTCTTACTGGAGAGTTTAGTTATACCGGTGGGGATCAGTTAAGCCTGCATCTGAATGCAATATATCACGATTATTCCGAACGACCGATGGGGGTCCCTCTTTTGGAGACAAATCTAAGTGCAAATTATAAATTCGACGATCGGCTTTCTTTTGATATGCACCTTCATGTGGAGGGAGAACGAAAGTTCATGATGAGATATATAAGTGAAACAATTTGGACTGACGGTTTGATTCATTATAACGATAATCCTGATCATTTGGATATTTATACTTTTAGGCCTACTCCGGTTGTTGATCTTGGGATAGGAGGGAGATATCAATTTAAACCCAAATTGTCTTTCTGGGGAAGGGTGAATAATCTGCTTTCCAGAACGCAAGAGTTATGGTTTGGGTAT
>JAUZOB010000322.1 GCA_030706665.1 Bacteroidota bacterium | reverse complement strand
CGACAAAGACAAATACCATCTCTTTTTCAAGTAAATTTGCATTCTCAAAGATTTTAAATACATATATGGTTAAAGCAAAACCTTTTATTACTGAACAAATACAAGAACAGACTGTCTTAGTCGGATTGATTTCAGCCCAACAGGATGAGCGTAAAGCAAATGAATATCTTGACGAACTGGAGTTCCTTGCAGATACTGCCGGAGCTGTCGTATGCAAAAAATTCATGCAACGGCTTGACGTAGCCAATGGAGCAACCTTTGTAGGGAGCGGGAAGTTGGAAGAAATCAATATTTTCATCAAAGAAAACGAAATTGACTCAGTCATCTTCGACGATGAACTAACCCCTACCCAGCTCCGCAATATTGAACGACACCTCCAGGTAAAGATCCTCGACCGGACAAATCTGATTCTCGACATCTTTGCCAAAAGGGCTCAAACAGCACATGCAAAAGCGCAGGTTGAACTTGCCCAATATCAATATATGCTTCCCCGACTTACCCGTTTATGGACTCACCTTGAACGACAAAAAGGGGGGATCGGACTTCGCGGTCCGGGGGAAACACAGATTGAAACCGACCGAAGAATTATCCTGGATAAAATAGCCCTGCTGAAGAAACAGCTAATAAAAATTGACAAGCAGAAAGCGACTCAACGCAAAAACAGGGGAAAACTGGTACGTGTTGCATTGGTTGGTTACACCAATGTCGGAAAATCGACTTTGATGAACCTGCTGAGCAAATCGGAAGTCTTCGCAGAGAATAAATTATTTGCCACTCTTGACACAACCGTACGGAAAGTCGTCGTGGAAAACATCCCGTTCCTTCTTTCCGATACCGTAGGATTTATTCGTAAACTTCCTCACGGATTGGTCGAATCCTTCAAATCAACCCTTGATGAAGTACGCGAAGCAGATATCCTGATGCACGTAGTCGATATTTCACATCCGGGATTCGAAGAACAGATCGAAGTCGTCAACAAAACACTGGAAGAGATTGAAGCCGGCAATAAAATGATCATCTACATCTTCAATAAAATAGATGCTTTTACCTATACCGAAAAAGATGAAGATGACCTTTCTCCTGTCATTAAAGAGAATTATTCTCTCGATGACTGGAAGAACAGCTGGATGGCTAAGAACAACACTCCGTCCATCTTCATTTCAGCAAAAACGAAAGAGAATGTTCCGGAGATGAGAACAATACTTTATGACGAAGTAAAGAAGATTCACGTTACCCGGTTCCCGTTCAACGACTTCCTCTACGAAAACAGCTTTGACTTCGAGGAAGAGAATGGTGAAGAAAACGGGGAATTTTAAAAGATCAAAGATCCCTATCTAAAGGGGATTTTATCCGTGATCTCTATTCCAGGTGCTTCACAATGACATTAAAAATTTTCTAAAAAGAAGCTATACTCACCACATAAGAAAGGCCGTCCCATTAGGAACGGCCTTTTCATTTTCACTAAAAACAACTGACTTTACAGTTTTTATTTTACAATTCCTTCTTTAATCAAATATTCGGCAATCTGAACGGCATTCAGGGCTGCTCCTTTACGGATCTGATCACTCACTGCCCAAAAGGTAATACCATTTGTGTTGGTCAGGTCTTTACGAATACGACCTACATAAACCGGGTCTTTACCTGCACAGAACAAAGGCATCGGATAAACTTTATTCTTCGGATCATCATGTAAAACAACTCCATCAGCTTTACTGAAAGCATCTCTCACTTCTTCCAAAGATAACTCCCTATCGGTTTCAGCCCAGATTGCTTCGGAATGAGCCCGCAAAACAGGTACCCGGACCGCAGTAGCGCTAACCTGAATATCCGAATGCATAATCTTACGAGTTTCATGATACATCTTCATTTCCTCTTTGGTGTAATCATTTTCAGTGAACACATCAATATGAGGAATCACATTGTAAGCCAACTGGTGAACAAATTTCTTCACAGTCGGTTCATCACCTTTCGCAATCTCAGTATACTGGAATTTCAGTTCATCCATTGCTGCTGCTCCTGCTCCACTTGCTGCCTGATAAGTTGCAATATGGACTTTAGTGATATGAGAAAGACCTTCGATGGGTTTCAATGCTACGACCATCTGAATCGTGGTACAATTCGGATTCGCAATAATTCTACGGGGCATATTTTTTGCATCCTCTGCATTCACTTCAGGAACAACCAAAGGAATATCTTCCTCCATCCTGAAAGCACTTGAATTATCAATCATGATGGCGCCATGCTTAGTGATTGTAGAAGCAAATTCTTTTGAGATACTTGCTCCGGCAGAGGTAAGAGCGATGTCAATACCTTTAAAGTCATCGTTGTGCAGGAGTTCTTTAACCTTGATTGACTTACCCTTAAATGTGTATTCTTTACCTGCACTTCGGGAAGAACCAAATAACACTAACTCATCCAGAGGGAAATTCCTCTGTTCCAGCACTCGCAGGAATTCTTGTCCTACGGCACCGCTTGCACCAACAATTGCAACTTTCATAATTCTTTTATTTTTACGAAATGAATTTTTAAAAATTGATTTTTTTATCAATAAAGCATAATTGCCACTTTTGCAAAAATAACCGATTCAGAATACCAACAATATTCTGCCCCGTAAATTTAACATTTTAACATCGAATCTTTCCACTCTCCTTACATATGTCAACTTGAATTCGGAATTTTAGACGAATTTCATAGGAAATTCTAACAATTAAAAACTCCTGAAGTTTTTAATGCAGCAGGGAAAATGTGTTTTACTATAGTTAGAATACGCATTTACGATGTTTTTACTGAAATCAGCATGCCATATGACTTTGAAAACATTCCGATAATCTGATCCCGACTGATACATAATAAAATAGGCAATCCACAGGAAATAGTTCATCGTTCAGGCTGAAACAACTACTCAAGAATGTTCGTTAATTTCAAAGGATTTATTTAAACTTGCAAAAAAACAAATATTACGATGCTATCGAATCAGGCTTTAAATAAAGCGGCAGAACTTTGCAGCAAATCAGAACGATGCAGCTGGGAAATCAGTCGTAAGCTTCATGACTGGGGCCTGAGCGATGAGCAATCCGATCACATCATCGGGCAACTCCAAAAAGAGAAGTTTATCGATGACAACCGATATGCCCACTTCTTCGCTCGCGATAAATTCCGCTTCAACAAATGGGGGAAGATCAAAATCGCATATGAACTACGCATGCGAAACATTCCGAATGAACTGATCCAATCGGTTCTGAACGAAATCAACAATGACTCCTACCTGGAAACCCTTCAGGATTTACTAAAAGCCAAAGCATCCGGATTAAAAGCAAAAGATCAATGGGACAAACGCAGCAAACTTATGCGCTTTGCCCAGGGAAGAGGATTTGAAGCGGATGTCACACTTAAAGTAATCGAAAATTATATCTAAGATCATTCTCAGGGCATGATTTCCGATCACATTTTAAGGGATCAGATTCCTTGTATTTTTATTTCTCGGGAACGCCCAGGTGCCCAAATGCTATTTTGTGCACAAAAATATGATGATACAAACATTAAAATCCTGAATAACAGAAAATGAAGATATTCAAATTTGGTGGTGCATCAGTAAAAAATGCGGAAGGGGTTAAAAACCTTGCAAACATTTTAAAAAAACACGCCGGTAAAACTATTGTTGTGGTTTCAGCAATGGGAAAAACGACAAATGCCCTCGAAGAAGTAGCAAGACAGTATTTCTCAGGTGATGGAAACATTCCGGAGACCATTGACCAGATCCGCAAGACACATCTTGACATCTGTTCTTCTCTCTTTGACTTCAACGACCGTATCTTTCAGGATCTCGAAGCAATATTTCAAAAACT
>JAUZOB010000321.1 GCA_030706665.1 Bacteroidota bacterium | reverse complement strand
TGATCATATGCTTTTTGTAACCCGCTTATAATTCACTGAAGTCATTGTTTTGTATCTTGTAATTAATTGGTCGTCAATTATTAAGTTTAATTTCTGTTGCAAAATAAGTTAATCAAGAGAATTCTTTTATCCCGCTTCGGAAGCTTTATCCATTACAAGTTTTATTCCGGGTTTAGTAAATCGGAAGACAGTGTAATTCATTTTTATAATAAAGTAACGGATGATGCAGTTGGTTCTGATTCTACCTATTCCGGTTTCATTTAAAAGTCGTATTTTTGTAGTAAATAAAATTTGTATATGCCGCTGATTTATCCAGCATCTTTTGAGTCGAAAGTCGGATTCGACAAGATTAGAGATATCTTAAAAGGACAATGCCTGAGTTCACTCGGGAGAGAATGGGTTGATGATATTTGTTTCAAAACCAATCCTTCCGAAATTGAAAGACTGACCGGAGAGACACTGGAATTTGTGAGAATTCTCAAAGAAGTCGAATCCTTCCCGGTAAGCTATTATTTTGATGTGCGGCAGGCTTTGCAAAAGGCCAGGGTTGAAGGTGCATTCCTTGAAACCTTCGAATTGTTTGACCTTAAACGTTCACTCGACTCCATACGAGGAATCTGTACTTTTTTCAAGAACTGCAAAGAGGATGATTTCCCATATTTAAAAGCCCTTTCGTCCAATGTTGTGATATATCCCTATATCTTCAGCCGGATTGAGATAATTTTGTCTAAAAATGGAGTTATTAAGGATAATGCTTCTCCTGAGCTTGCTACAATTCGAAAGGATATGTTGCAAAAACAAAGCCAGGTATCCAAGAGGATGCAACATATCCTTAAATCGGCAATTGATGAGGGACTTATCGATTCCGATACTTCTGTCTCCATTCGCGATGGTCGTCCGGTAATCCCGATTATTGCCGCGAATAAACGTAAGATCAAGGGGATTATTCATGATGAGTCGGCAACCGGTAAAACGGCCTTTATTGAGCCGACTGAAATCGTTGAGCTGAACAATGAAATCAGGGAATTGGAATATTCCGAGAAGAGAGAGATAATTCGAATCCTGATTGCCTTTACCAATGATATCCGTCCGTATGTCGATGACTTGCTTTTAGCGTATGATTTTTTGGGAAATATTGATTTTATAAGGTCTAAGGCACTCTTTTCTGCTGATCTGGATTGTATCAAACCCGATATCCGTTCCGAATGTGTTTTTGATTGGATCAATGCCCGTCACCCGCTTCTGGTTCGTTCTTTGAGGAAAGAGGGTAGGACTGTGGTTCCTTTAAACCTGACGCTTGATAAAAAGGATCGTATTCTGCTTATTTCCGGCCCGAATGCAGGAGGGAAGTCTGTTTGTTTAAAAACAGTAGGACTTCTTCAGTATATGCTTCAGTGCGGTTTGCCGGTATCAATGGGCATCGGTAGTATTATGGGAATCTTCGACCGGCTTTTTATTGACATTGGGGATGAGCAGTCGATCGAAAACGATCTGAGTACGTATAGTTCGCATCTGGTCAATATGAAGTATTTCCTTCGCAATAGCAATGAAAATACACTGGTGCTGATTGATGAATTTGGAACGGGAACCGAACCGATGCTTGGTGGTGCTATTGCAGAGTCCATTCTTAATCATTTGAACCTGAATAAAACTTTTGGGGTTATAACGACACATTATACCAACCTGAAACATTTTGCTTCATCTGTTGAGGGGATCATTAATGGAGCCATGTTGTACGATTCGCATCACATGGAACCGCTTTTTACCCTTCAGATCGGGAAACCTGGAAGCTCTTTTGCTTTTGAAATTGCCCGTAAAATTGGCTTGCCCGAAGAGATTCTGCAGGAAGCTACTGAAAAGGTAGGAAAGGATCATATTAATTTCGATAAGCACTTGCGTGACATTGTCCGCGATAAACGATATTGGGAGACGAAGCGTCAGAAGATCCATGAACAGGAGAAACGGCTCGAAGGACTGGTCGAGAAATATAAGAGTGAGCTTGATGAAACCAATATGCTTCGGAAGGATATTTTAAATCAGGCCAAGCTGCAGGCTTCGGAACTTTTAGGGACTGCCAATAAACAGATTGAGAATACGATTCGCGAAATCCGTGAAGCTCAGGCTGAGAAGGAGAAGACCCGTGAGGTACGTAAAGATCTGGAGACGTTTAAGCTTACATTGGCTGAAGAAAAGTCAGATGATGAACGGATCACTCAGAAGATAGAGAGACTGAAAGAACGGGAGAGACGAAAGGCTCAGAATAAACAGAAAGTTCCTGATCAGGCTATTGAAGTTCCTGTTAAAAAGAAGGAGGAAGTAGATGGCTTAAAACCGGGAGATAAAGTCAGATTGAAAGGACAGGAGTCAATCGGAGAAATCCTGGATGCCGACGGTAAAAATATGGTGGTGGCATTTGGGAATATAAGATCAACAATTGCCGCAGCTCGTCTGGAAAAGGTGAGTAGTAATGAGGCTCGGAATGCAACCCGGGGCGAGAATCGTACGTTGGCTAATGTACACAGAAAGCTTTTTGACCGTCGCCTTACCTTTAAATCGGAAATCGATGTTCGTGGACAACGGGCTGATGAGGCGTTAACTACAATCCGTGATTTTATTGATGAAGCGATTATGCTTGATGTTCATGAAGTGCGGATTTTGCATGGTACCGGCAATGGAATTCTGAGACAGATTATTCGGGAATATTTGAAAACAGAACCAATCGTAACTTCCATGCGTGATGAGCATGTCCAGTTCGGAGGAACCGGAATTACCATTGTGAAACTGGATTAAAGGGATAGGTCTGTTATTTTTCACGGTTAGGGTCCTTAAACTAGGTACTGAAGAGACTTAATTTTATCATGCTGAGATAATTACTAAAAACTGATTATGGGTCAGCCATAATTAAGATTAGTCTTTTATACCGGGCAAACAGAATTATTACAATAATTGTTTTTGGGGAATATTTTTATTTCAACTATTCCCTCTTTTATGGTTAGGTACGAATAATATTAAGGCATTTACCAGGAAGCCGGCCACGATCAGAAGGTTTCCGCCAACATGATTCAGATTGATGCTAACCAGTTTCCCGGTTAGAGCAACGAGCCCTCCGATCAGGATGGCTCCAACGCATTTTCGGGATGAAGTCCTGAACCCTAATAAGCCTGCAGCAGTTGGGATGATGAATGCTCCCGAGAAGAAAGTAAGTGCCGTTAAAAGGGCATCAATGATTGACTGTACCCAAAGGGCAAACAGCATGCTGATGATGCCGATAATGACCAGATAAATCTTGGTATTACGCAACGAGTTCTTCTTTTCCAGTCCGTGTGTCGTTAAATCGCTCATGATAAGAGAAGAGGTGAGCAGTGTTGTCGAAGCAGATGACATCACTGCGGCGAGCAATGCGGCAACCAGGATTCCGATCCCCCAATTGGGAAGGATGTGCTGGATCAGGGTGATTAGTCCGGAAGATGTTTTATAATTGAATCCCGGGAAGAGATAGTTACAATAAACTCCGCTGTAACTTAGCAGAAATGCAACCGGTAACAGAACCAATGCAGAAATAAGCACACTTCTTTTGGCAGTCTTCTCATCTCGGGAACAAAAGAGACGGGAATAAATATCAGGACCCACAAAATAGGTACTTGAGTGAGTGATGAATAGAATAAACAGGTCCAGTGTACTGAAATTCTCATTGAAAGGGAAAGGACGGGCAGGAGGGAATACCGGTCCGTAAGAACCCGAGAGCAGAAAAGCACCCATGAGTCCGATTCCTGCAAGGATCAATAAGATTTGTGAAAAGTCGGTTTTGAGGACTGAAATATGTCCTCCGATGAGGGTATAGAAAATAAAAAC
>JAUZOB010000320.1 GCA_030706665.1 Bacteroidota bacterium | reverse complement strand
GCTGCTGCACTTTGTTCCCAGTCTCCGTCAAACCAATATAGGTCAGGTTTAAACTGCTTTGAAAGTTCTTCCAGCTGACAGAAATCGAATTTCACGAAACGATCCCAACGAACAGAATCTTTTTCGTACCGTTTTTCGGTTTTTGTCCAGTTGGGATAATCCGGATGTGACCAGTCGAGTAGGGAATAGTAAAGCCCCACTTTCAGGTTATTCTTCCGAAGTTCGCTGACGAAAGGAGCCACAAGGTCTCTTTTGGCCGGCGATTTCTTCACTACGTTGAGATCGCTGCATTTGGTATCCCAAAGGGCTACACCATCGTGATGTTTGGTTGTTAAGACTGCATATTGGGCACCGCTTTCTTTAATTAACCGAACCCATTCTTCGGGCTTGTAATTTGATGCGGTAAACCCTTTTAATTGCTTCATGTAATCCGGATAGGAAATGTAGTTATTGTAGAAAGACCAGCTTTCGTCAATCCCTTTGACTGAATAAATACCCCAATGAATAAATACACCCAGTTTCGCGTCACGAAACCACTCCATTCGTTGATCTTTTTGCTCAGGAGTTTCTTGAGCCGACAATTGAAACGTCCATAGAGAAAAAAGGACAATTGATACTAAAATACTTTTCATGTTTGGTTTGTTTGATGGTTTGAAACAGGGCTAAAGGTAAGAAGATGTATGCTAATATTAAAAGTATATCTTACTGAGTTTTTGTTTCAAAATCGATTGAAATGTATCTTGATTTCATTGTAGAATATGCTCTGATTTTTGGAAAATGCAATTCCCGATCAACGCTTTACAATAGACTTAGCTTGTTATTGGTTCGGATGCATAAACCAGGAGTGAATGTGTCTTCGTTTATCTCGACTCCAGAAAAACTTTTTAAATGTGATACTCCTGATTTCAGTAAAACACAGCCCGGGTAACTCCCTATTTAAACTACCGTTGAACTACCTTTCCTTTACCGTTCTATTACCGAAGGGGTAGTTGAAGGGTAGAAGATTGCTAATTGGAATAAGGTGTTGAATTGAAGATGAGAGGTGGTAATCAATAAGAGGAATAATCATTGGACTATTCATGAAAAAAGAGAGCGTGAATATTGTTTGGTTCTGAAAGACCAAATGTTTAAAAACACAAAAGGCTGTTCTGAAAGACAAACATTTCCCCAATGATGTTACTTTCTAAACAGCCCTTTCTGTTGTTTATATCCGGAAGAATAGCTTGTTTAAGCTACTCCGCCTAAAAAGATTTTCATGTCTTCGTCGACTGATTTAATACCGCTGATCCCAAAATTTTCAACCAATACTTTTACTACATTGGGTGAAAGGAATGCAGGGAGAGTGGGGCCCAGATGAATATTCTTGACGCCCAGATAAAGCAATGCAAGTAATACAATCACTGCTTTTTGCTCATACCATGCGATGTTATAAGCGATTGGTAATTCGTTGATGTCGTTGAGTTCAAAAACTTCTTTGAGTTTTAACGCAATAACAGCCAGAGAGTACGAGTCATTACATTGACCTGCATCCAATACTCGTGGAATTCCGTTAATGTCGCCCAATGGCAGTTTGTTGTAACGGTATTTTGCACAACCTGCGGTTAGAATTACAGTGTCTTTGGGCAGGCTTTCTGCAAACCGGGTATAGTAATCACGGTCTTTCATCCGTCCGTCACATCCGGCCATTACAAAGAATTTGCGGATTGCTCCTGTCTTAACTGCTTCTACCACCTTATCTGCAAGTTGAATCACCTGATTGTGTGCAAAACCACCAATGATTTCCCCTTCTTCAATTTGAGTCGGAGCGGCACAACGTTTGGCATGTGCAATTATTTCGCTGAAATCTTTCTGATTGCCATTGGTCCGATTGGCGATGTATTTGAATCCCGGGTAACCTGTAGCTCCGGTCATGTATACTTTGTCAGCATATGTTGCTGTTGAAGCAGGAGGAACAAGACAGTTTGTGGTGAAAAGAATTGGCCCGTTGAAGGACTCGAACTCTTCTTTTTGTTTCCACCACGAGTTCCCGTAGTTTCCTACAAAGTTTTCATATTTCTTGAATTTGGGATAGTAATGAGCCGGAAGCATTTCGCTATGAGTGTAAACATCAACCCCGGTTCCCTGAGTTTGTTCCAGCAAATCTTCGAGATCTTTCAGATCGTGACCGCTAATCAAAATGGCAGGTTTATTGCGTACACCTATGTTTACATGGGTCAGTTCCGGGTTTCCGAATGAAGAAGTATTGGCTTTGTCAAGCAGTGCCATTGTTTCGACCCCGAATTTTCCGCATTCCATAACGAGTGCGACTAATTCGTCAACGGTAAGAGTTTCGTCGGTCGCTGCTCTGAGTGCTTTGTAAATGAATGCATAGACATCCTTGTTTTCGTATCCCAGATTGAGCGCATGCTCAGCATAGGCTGCCATCCCTTTTAATCCGTAAGTCAATAACGACTTGAGCGAACGGATATCCTCATTGGTAGTAGTCAAAACACCCACCGATGGAGCTTTTGTATCGAAATCAGCATCAGATGAAGGATTCCAGTTGATGGCTTCATATGCAGGAAGAGTGATCCCTTTTGTAATGCATTCTTGTTTTAATTCATCGCGTAGGGCTAGTCCTTTCTTGATTTTATTAAAAATCGATTCTTTGTCAAAGTTTGCATTGGTAATGGTTGCAAACAGGGCATCGAGTACAAAATGATTCAACTTCGGATCATTTTTCTTGAGTTTTT
Organism: Bacteroidota bacterium; assembly: GCA_030706665.1. GTDB lineage: Bacteria > Bacteroidota > Bacteroidia > Bacteroidales > Prolixibacteraceae > JAUZOB01. Next base: position 1,137 of record JAUZOB010000320.1, on the reverse strand, counting down.
CCTGCAGCAGGGCAAGTCCGTTAAGAACCCAGATTAGCAAATCCTGTGAGTTCGCTACGACGTCGGTTTTCCCACATACTCCTTTAATGGTGCAACCGGTTCCTTTGGCTGCTTCCTGACATTGAAAACAAAACATACTCATGATGGATATTTTTTAGTGGTTTATACTTTGTTTAGATTATTTCTTAAAAAGCAATTGTCTTTCATTGGTGATTCTTATGGCAGAGGGGAAAGATTAAACCCATTCTTCCGAAAGGATTTCTCCCCGTATCCCGACAACTAATAATTTGATCGGAATCTTTCGCGAGGCTCTCTGTGCGGCAGCCTGTGCAAGCTGAAGCAATCCTCCGCAGCATGGAACTTCCATAATCATCACCGTCAGAGTATTGATACGGGCCTCGTCAATTAAAACCTGAAGCTTGTCCAGATACACTTCTTTGTTTGAATCCAGTTTCGGACAAGCAATGCCCAGTGTTTTACCTTTTAGATATTTTGAATGAAAATTTCCCAGCGTAAAAGCGGTGCAGTCTGCGGCAAGTATAAAATCCGATCCTTCGAAGTGAGAACTCATGGGATGAATCAGGTGCATCTGAACCGGCCATTGAGAAAGTGCGGAAGGCTGATCGGTCGTTGAGGTACTTTGGGCTGCCGGAGCGAACGACATGGGTTTAGCTCCCGGACATCCGCATTCTTCGTGATTGGATTGATGGTTCATTAGTACAGATGTTTTTTTCATTGATTTTCCTGAATTGTGTACTTCGGAGATAACTTCCTGAAGAGGAAAGCTTAATGATCCTTCATTCTCTTTAAGCCAGCTTACTCCTTGTTTCAGATAACCGAATTCGTTGTGATCCTTAAGATGTTTAAGGTGTGCAATGACTGTATTCTTCCCTTTGCCGATCATGTCGCTGATTACTGCAATTTCATTGTAGGCTTCGGCTTCACGTTCTTCTATTGTGATAGCTTCCTGAGGGCAGTGTCCGATACAGGCTCCGAGGCCATCGCACATCAGGTCGCTGACTAATCTGGCTTTGCCATCAATGATTTGAAGAGCTCCTTCATGACAGTTGGGAACACATAGTCCGCAACCGTTACATTTATCTTCGTCGATGTTTACAATTTGTCTTTTCATATCTC